>CAJWWL010000043.1 GCA_913048125.1 uncultured Opitutia bacterium
TCCGAATTAATTCCTGCCACAACCCCGAATATCAAAGTGCCCACAAATGTGGCCAGGAGGGGTTGGAGGAGTAGCCATGCTGGACCAAGAACAATTTGTTTGAATTTTGCTACAAAGTCTCTCCGGACAAGAAGAAGTAGTAGATCTTTGTAGTGCCAAACCCCATCCAATTCCAGGTCGAACCAACTTCGGTTCGGTTGGATTACAAACTCGTATTGTTGGTTTTCTTCAGAGGCCATAAATTAATAAATGAACTTAAATTTTGAACTTAAGTTTTATTCCTGACAAGCTACCGCCACCAGCCGGTTGCCGATATTTATCAGCAAGACTGTCCTTTGTTACTTGGCTTTTTAGGTCTGTCATGGCTCCGTTATTGGCCTCAAAGGCTGATAACGGGAGTCGGGTTCAATATATAAGAATTTGCTGCTTCTGCTAGAGAAGCGAGTTGGGGAAAAGCTTTTGGGTAGTCGATGCATGGTGAGCAGGCGCAGACTAGAGCTTTAGGAGTCCCACAAGAGTTGGTAAAACGGCTGCAGCTCCCTTTTTAAGGCGTTCCAATTTCTTCAAGCGCGTCTGGAGGAATGATTTATCTTCCAGGTCTTGAAGTGCCTCCATATGGTGTGACATCCGCTCGATTCTTTGCCCTGCGCTATCAAGGTGAGGCATGATCTCTTCTTTAATGAAAGTTCCAATCAGGGTTCGGAATTCGGTTTCTGCCACGTAGTAGTCCTTTCGATCTCCCATCACGTAGGTTGTTCGTATCGCCTTAAATGAGCGTAATGTTCTCAGACCCTGACTCGCAGAACCGAGACTCATGCCCAGTCTCTTTACGATTTCGTCCATCGACATTGGATCTTTTGAAAAATACAGAAGACCGTAAATTTCACCTACTGATCGGGGTAGACCTAACAGGTTCATGAACCGTACAAAATAGTCGATGCCCTCGACTTCTAGTTCATATCGATTTTTCAGGTTTTGAGCCTGTGGGGTTAATTCGCTGATTTCATGATCTTCAGCCATTTGCAATATTTTCAGAAAAAAATGAAATTTGTCAAGTCATCGGCTGGGCATATGTCGTTTGAATATTTGTAAAGCGCTTTGGGCTAAGCCGCGTTAAACCGTTCAGGGAATAGTGAACGGATCCCTTTTTCACTGGATCGGCAGATCCCTCGCTCGGTGATGAGACCTGTGATAAGTCTTCCAGGAGTAATGTCGAATGCTGGATTAGCAGCTGGTGAACCGTCAGGAATAATTTGTACTGTTTGTTCCTTATTACCAACAAGACCACTGATTTGAGTAACTTCACAACTACATCTTTGTTCTATTGGAACTTGTCTTAATCCGTCTTTTATTTGCCAGTCAAAGGTTGAAGAGGGGAGTGCAACGTAGAAAGGTACATCGTTGTCAAAGGCTGCAAGGGCTTTCAGATAGGTACCAATTTTGTTGGCGACATCCCCGGTGTGGGTGGTCCGATCTGTACCAGTAATGACAAGATCTACCTGGCCTGTTTGCATGAGGAATCCCCCAGCATTGTCTGAAATGACTGTGTGAGGTACACCATGGCCAGCAAGTTCCCATGCTGTAAGACGCGCACCTTGGTTTCTGGGACGAGTCTCATCAACCCATACATGGACTGGGATGCCTGAATCATGTGCTGCGTAAATCGGTGCGGTAGCTGAACCATAGTCTACAAACGCAAGCCATCCTGCGTTACAATGGGTTAGTATATTGACGACTTCTCCTGACTTTTTCTTCGCTATTTGCTTGATAAGAGGCAGTCCGTTTTGACCGATTGCCGCGCACGCTTCCACATCTTCATTGGCAATTCTTTTAGCGGTTTGTAGAGCGATATTTTTCTTTTCCTTGAGATCTTGAGTTTTTGAAATAGCTTCGAGTTGTGTTTCAACTGCCCAAGCAAGGTTAACTGCTGTGGGGCGCGTGTTGATAAGAAGTTTCGAGGATGCATGAAGCGATACATCGAATTCATCCTTTCGAAGAGCTTCTGCGACTGCAAGATACATACCATAACCGGCAGTTGCACCAATACAACCAGCACCCCGGACGTGCATGTCAGAAATTGCCTCAGCAACGTCGACTACATTACGTAGTGGTTCCTCCACGAATTCGAAGGGTAAGTGACGTTGGTCGATGATCCATATTGTCTCAGGATCAGTGTCAATATGCCAGACTGTTCGATAATGCCTGTCATTAACCCTCATAACTCAGTCTAGAACGTTATGAGGGTCTCAATATTTTGTTTCCCAAGCTTCTTTCTTCCTTCCAAAAAAGTCAGTTCCATTAGGAATCCAATACCTTCAACATGTGCGCCGATCTGGTTGACCAGTTGGAGGATGCCGTTGATTGTGCCGCCGGTGGCAAGTACATCATCCACGATCAGAACAGTTTCTCCTTCAGAGATTGCATCTTTGTGAATACAAAGGGTATCGGTCCCGTATTCTAGATCGTATGTTGCCTCAAGAGTCTCGTATGGCAATTTGCCAGGTTTGCGTACAGGTACAAACCCCATCTCCATCTCGCAAGCCAATGCCGCTCCGAATATAAAGCCCCGCGCTTCCGCGCCCAGGATTTTTGTTGCTTGGCAACCAGCAAAGCGTTTCGCCAATTGGGAAATGGATTCTTGGAGTGCTATTGGGTCTGCTAGCAAGGGGGTAATATCTTTGAATATGATCCCTTCCTTAGGAAAGTCAGGGATGTCACGAATGTATTCTCTCAATTCCATATTTCTGATTCCATTTCAAAGCCGATGTGGTTCAAGAATGAAATGCCTTTATGACGAAGTTGATAGTTGAAGGATAAAGTGGCTTCTACAATTTATTACCGTTTATGGAAAAACTCGGCATAATTGGCGGCAGTGGTCTCGATGACCCGAACATTTTAGCAAACCCTTACGATGAGTCAGTATCAACCCCCTATGGCGCACCCAGCAGCCCTTTGAAGCACGGTACAATTGCTAGCCATGAGGTTGTACTGCTTTCCAGACATGGCCGTCAGCATTCTATTCCACCAAGTCAGGTGGAGAATCGTGCAAATATCTATGCTCTAAAGGAAGCGGGTTGTGAGGCTATTTTAGCAACTACCGCCGTTGGTTCTTTGCGGGAAGAAGTTGGTCGTGGGCACCTAGTTATACTAGACCAATTTATAGATTTTACTCGTCATCGTCCGGTTACCTTCTTCGAGTCTTTTGAGGGAGGGAATTTGGGGCATACCCCAATGTCGGAACCCTTCGATACTTTACTGCGCGAAAAATTAATAGCCTCCTGCGAAGAATTGGGGCTATGTCACCATAGACATGGCACAGTTGTTACCATTGAGGGGCCTCGTTTCTCCACTCGTGCGGAATCACGCATGTTTCAGGCTTGGGGGGCTGATGTAATTAATATGACTACTGCTCCGGAATGCATACTTGCTAATGAGGTGGGCGTTCCCTACGCGGCAATCGCTATGAGTACCGATTATGATTGTTGGAAAGAGGATGAAGATCCAGTGTCTTGGGAGGGAGTACTGAAGATTTTCAATGAAAACGCTAGCAATGTTACGGATCTGCTCTTGTCCACGATCCCCAAATTGTATACAGAGCTCACTTAAGTACGTTGACAAGATGCGTCATTATTCTTGATAGTAACAGCCTACTATGAGGCTATTATTAGGCATAGCAGCTCTTTTTACAGCCAACCTGTTCCTAGGTTGCGTCGGTGATTCAGTTCAGGTGCCCGTAATGCGCGACAATGCCTACGTTAAATACGCCAAGAAGGTTATGGGGCGTGGGGAAGGTGTACAAATTAAGGACGGACCTCACTATGAATACTATTCTATCGGGCGTAAAAAGAGTGAGTTTCACATAAAGAACGGCAAGTTTAACGGCGTATATACCAAGTGGGATAAGCAGGGTATGATCACTTCGAAGGTGCTCTACAAAGATGACAAGGTTGTCCGAGATCTCCTCAAGGATCATTATGAGGATGGGCTACAAGCCTACCGAATCCAGCAAGGTACTGCACCTAAAGGGTCTGGTGTGACAAAGCTTGAACTGAAACCCCCTTCAGCTAAAGCGGTCCAGAAATATGACCGCACTGCACTCGACGTAAATGCTGTTGAAAAGAGGGAATTGCCAGTTGGAAGCGGAGGAAGCGCAGTGAGGAAGCTTGGTTCAACGAGTGGATCCGCAGTTAAAAAGATCCGCTAAGGCAAATTCATCGATCCGTTGATTTAAGATATGCGCTCGATTGGTGAGTTTGACCACGAAGATCATGCCACAAACTTTTGTGGATATTTAAACGGCATTAACATTCGAACTGAAGTCGAGGACGAAGGTGATGAAGCTGATGAAGGTCCGTGGACGGTATGGGTCCACGATGAGGAAAAGCTTGATGAGGCTCGGAGCGAGATCGCGCTCTTTAGAACTAGCCCTGACGACCCTAAGTATCTCAGGATTGCACAAGAGGGTGAGGCACGCGCTCAGGAAGAAGCTAAGAAACTAGACAAACTTCGTCGCAAGGAAATGAAGTTTAGTCGTAATTGGAATAGGGGTTCTGGTGTGGGACGTGTCACGCTCGGGATTATCTGTGCCTGCGTGTTTTTTTATATCCTCAGCAATCTTAGCGATGCGATTAGGGGTCTGCTCATGATGTCCATCTACAAAAAAGAGTACGCCTTTCTTCCAGAAATCCTCAAACAGGGACAAATCTGGAGACTAGTGACCCCTATCTTCCTGCACCTAAGCTTTTTCCACATCCTGTTCAACATGTATTGGACTTTTGAGCTCGGGCGAATGGTGGAGTCACGCAAAAGTAGTATTTTCTTGATCTGTTTTGTACTTGTCGCCGCCGTTATCTCCAACTTTTTGCAATACATCATTGCTGGCGCAGGTTTTGGCGGGATGTCTGGTGTTGTGTATGGACTTTTCGGCTATGTCTGGATGAAGGGTAAGTATGATCCTGGCGAAGGGATGTTTTTGCATCCCTCCACAATAATGATCATGCTTTTCTGGTTCGCTTTTTGTTTCGTTGGCCCAATGAATATAGCCAACGGGGCTCATGCGGGTGGTCTTGCGGTGGGTACGCTTTGGGGTTACCTTTCCTCAACCGTAGTAAGACGCTGACGATCAGCCTACTTACTGATATCGCAGATTACGTAGCCACTAAATAAATTCGGGAAAAAGTTACACTCGTTCCTCCAGTTGGCGTCGAGGCAAGCTCTTTGCCGGATGAGGATATTCTTTTTGCTACAAAATTCTTCGAAGTTTGCCAGTGAGAAGAAGCTTACTGGTGCTGACTCGTACCAGGGTAATGGGTAGACGTCATTTACAGTTCTGCTCCCTTTCAGGACGTAGTTAAGCCGGTTGATCCAGAATCCGTGATTAATGAAGCCTACGGTGGCACGCCTACCAACCCTTAGTGCCTCCTCAATGGTGCGACCTGGCTCGTTTAGGTGTTCTACAGTCCGTGATAGAATTACACGGTCGAAGCTTTGGTCTTCGAACATAGCCAACGCCTCGTCTACATCACCCTGGTATACAGGAATCCCCTTGCGCACACAGTGAATGATTTTAGCTGGATCTAAGTCTACGCCTAGTCCTTGCACCTTTTTCTCTCTGATTAGTAACTCGAGGAGAGAACCACGTCCACAACCTAGATCGAGTACCTTGTCGCCTTTGCGGATACCTTCATTAATAACCATCTGGTCCGTGCGCCTCTTCGCAACTTCTTTGCGGTTTTCATCCATTAGAAGGCACCTCCTTCCCCGGGCCATTTAGAAATGCCCTTACTAGCTCGAAATAAGCTTGGCTTTCCAGTAGGAAACTATCGTGACCTAGTTCCGCTTCCATCTCCGCGTAGCTTGCTTTTTTACCGATACGAAGTAATGCACGGATGATGTCTCGATTCTCCTCAGGTGAGTAAAGCCAGTCTGAGGTAAAACCTACAGCCAGCACTCGGGATTGCACATTTTTGAATGCCTGTGTGAGGTCATTTTCGTCTCCATAAAGATCAAAAATATCAAGTGCCTTGGTGAAATGAAGATATGTATTAGCATCAAAGCGATTAACAAAGCTCTTTCCTTGGTGCCGAAGATAGCTTTCGACCTCAAATTCCACCTCGGTGAGAGATTTTGATTCTTGCCGACGGTCACGACCAAATTTTCGCTCTAAACCTTGGTCGGAAAGGTAGGTGATATGTGCCATCATGCGAGCAATAGCTAGACCTGTGTCTGGTCCATTTTCTGCATCGTAGTCACCTTTATTCCAGTTGGGATCCTGATGGATGGCGCTGCGACCGACTTCATTGAATGCGATTGCCTGCGTGCTTTGTCTAGCAGTGGAGGCTAGGATTAGTACTCGTTCAGGAATATCTGGAAAGTCCGTCATCCATTGCATGACTTGCATGCCGCCCATGCTACCTCCAACTGCAGCGTGTAAATGTGATATGTTAAGGTGGTCAAGTAAGAGCTTTTGGGCTCGAACCATATCACGAATAGTTAATCTCGGAAATGTTCTATTGAAAGGCTTTCCTGTTTCGGGATTAATACTGGATGGTCCGGTCGTGCCTTGGCAACCTCCTAGGCAGTTTGAGCTGATCACATAGAATTTTTCTGTGTCAATCGGCTTTCCCGCTCCAATCATGTTGTCCCACCAACCTGGCTTTTGTGCACTTTTGTGGTAACCTGCACAATGATGGTCGCCGCTCAGGGCATGGCAAATTAGGATCGCGTTATTTCTTTCTGGATTTAGGGTACCATAAGTTTCGTACCGAACATTGAGTTCAGGGATTTGTTGCCCATTTTCAAACTTGAATGGAGTAGGGGAGTGGAAGTCCTGAGGATCGACTATTCCTACATTTCCGTGGGTGTCCCATGGACGATCTGTTGAGCAATTAGGCACGTGTTTAAGTTATAGCGCCTGCCAGGGTACTTAACCCCTGGTTGTGTGTCATAAAAATTAGTGGAGAGTTTTAATCTTGGCTCTGGGAGAGGAGGGAGTCGGCGATGTCGTAGTTTGCATGGACGGCTTTTACATCATCCAGATCGTCTAGAACTTCGACTAGGCGAAGAACTTGTCTGACGGTGCTCGCGTCGGTTACTTCGACAAGATTACTGGGCAGATAAACTAATTCTGCAGAGTCTGGTTGTATCTCCTTCTCTGCCAAGGCTTGAGAAACCTTATCAAACTCTTGAATTTCACAATGGATTTCAAAGTGGTCCTCATTGTTGATGACATCTTCTGCTCCTGCATCTAATGCAAGCTCCATGAGGGCGTCCTCATCGGTTTTCTCTGCAGATACAAGGAATTGGCCTTTTCGCTGGAAGTTGTAGGCCAGAGCTCCAGCTCCAGCGAGATTGCCACCATGCTTAGTGAAAGAACTTCGAACTTCTGAAGCACTGCGGTTCTTATTGTCAGTCGTTACCTCTACAATTAAGCCAACACCACCTGGGGCGTAGCCTTCGTAGGTTAATTCCTCAATTATAGCACCTTCAAGTTCTCCCGTTCCTTTTTTAATTGCTCTCTCAATATTGTCTGAAGGCATGTTGGCCGCCTTAGCCTTAAGAATACAGGTACGAAGTCTTGGATTGAACTCTGGATCTCCGCCACCGTCACGAGCGGCGATAGTCAGTTCCTTGCCGACCATACTGAACAGTTTGCCACGCTTGGCATCAACAGCGGCTTTGTGACGCTTCGTAGTAGCCCATTTGCTATGTCCCGCCATACTCTGTCCTAACTTGTTGAGTTCTTCTTTTTCTTTGAGTTGCCTGGAAGCACGATCGGTTCAGTGTCTTTTTTCCGATTAGTTATGGTCTGTTGAATAATGGTAAGAACGTTCTGAACTGTCCAGTATAGAACGAGTCCCGATGAAAAGCCATATAGCATGAACAGGAAGATAAAGGGAAGGAACCGGAACATCTTAGCCTGCATCTGCTGCATCTCATCAGCTCCTGGTGGTATTGGTGTCATCCGCATTTGGAAAAACATCGTAAGTCCCATCAATATAGGCAGTATGTTAAAGAACTCTCCCAGCAACGGTATATTCACTCCCCAGTGAAGAAGACGTTCGGGTTGAGATAGATCTGTCACCCAGAGGAAATCTGCATGGCGCAACTCTGCCGCAGATCGGAGCATGAAGAAAAGACCAAGGAAAATTGGCATCTGGATTAGGATGGGAAGACATCCTGCTGCAGGATTGACCTTATTTTCTCTGAACAGCTTTTGGACTTCTTGCTGCATCTTCTGAGGCTTGTCCTTGTACTTGGCTTGAATTTCCTTCATCGGTGCAGAGATTTTCTGCATTCGCTTTTGAGATTCCGAAGCCTTAGCTGTAAGTGGCCAGAAAAGAAGTTTGATGATGATGGTCATCAATATGATAGCCCATCCCCAATTGTTGACTAATCCATATAGCGCTTGCATCAGCATCAGCAACAGCTTGCTAAATAGCCCGAAAAAGCCGAATTGCATGACCAAGTCCTGATGCTTTAGTTTCTGGCCATCTGCCCTGTTTACTTGGTTGAGCCTCTTTAATTCCTTTGGCCCAGCATATAGGGTGAGTTTATGTTTTATTTCCTCACCTGGGTTAAGCTCATCCGTATTCAGACCAAGCTGTCCTAACACTCCATACTCTGGGTCGCCGCGGTGATTCATTTTGCCGAGGTCAAAAACCTTGCCCTTGACTAGACCGCTAGTTGGCTTTTCCGGGGCCAAAGTCATGGCAAAGAATTGGTTACGAACTGCTGCCCAGTGTATTCCTCCAGCATTCTCAACCAACTCCCCTCCCTCTTTTTGCATCTTGTGCAATTTGAAGATTGGTGGCTTACGGCGCCCTGTCCATCCTCGCTGGCCAGCATAATAACCTACGTTTTGAAATTCACTTCGTGTATCACTAACGGTAGGATGGCTAGATCCCAGCCCGTAAAGCACTTGAGATCCAAGGTTGATTTTTTGCTGACCGGTGTTTCTGAGGGTTGTAGTGTGCTGGATCTGAAAAGTGTCAGGAACTACTTCGTATCGCCTCGTTATAGTTAAATCGCCAAGTTTGCCTACAAAAGTAATCGATTGATCTGTCTGTTCAGCTAGGGCGAAGGGAAGTTTTCCATCAAGTCCATTGAATTGCAATTCGAGTATGGGTCTTTTCATTCCCTCATTCAGCACATAATCATTGTGAGCATTGGTTAGGGCTTGCGCATCAAAATTTCCTGATGTCTGCGTCTTCGCCGCAGCAATCCACTGGAGCGGCATTTTTTGTTTCCTAGCCTGCCTCTCCAGCTTTCGGACTTTGCTCAAGTCATTAGACACCGATGCCTGGTTGAGCGTTTGAAGCAGAATCACCGTCTTCTCGCCTTCCAGTTTCTCAAGAAGTACTGGGTCAAATTTTCGAAAACGATTTTCTTCTCCCAAGAAACGAATCTGCTGGATAGCCCCCCCAATGGATGTAAGAGTTGCCTGATATTGACCAGGTACACCTAGTTCGTAGAATTTTGCTGGTTCATTCAGAGAAGGCTTTGGCAAGGCAATTTCTGTTTGAACTGGTGTCAGCGCAGTAGTTGTAGAATTTGATGTTATTGATCCAGTTGCTGACATTCCTCCGGTCGCGGAACTGGCTCCAGAACCAGAAGGTACATACCTACTTTCGGGCTCTGGCATCTTAGTCATCAGCCAGAAAGCGATCGCGAGAAATAGAAAACCTAGTATTTTATTCTTATCCATTACGGTAGTGAATGAAATGATAGTCTTATCAGTCTTTAGGTGGGACTGGGTCGTAGCCGTGCCTGCCAAAAGGATTGCAGCTTAAGATACGGCGTGTTGAGAACCAGAGGCCTTTTCCAAACCCATGGGTTCTGAGGGCAATGATTGTGTATTCTGAACAGGTTGGTTTGAACCGACAACATCCGGAGCCTAGAAAAAGCCACTTCTTTAGGGGAGAGAGCGTTACCTGGTATATGCCCACAAAAAATATAGCGAAGCGTGAAAGTGGGCATGGAATCTGAGCCTTAGTAGGCATTAATTTGAATGAACCTTCTTCCTGACGGTATGCTCTATCGCTTTCAGAAAAAGCTTTTCCATTTCCGTGAAGCTTGCTTGGTTGAAGGTATTGCGCATGACTACTACTAGATCGCATGACTCTGGTAATGTCTTCTGATTTCTTCGGAATATCTCCCGCAGGATCCTGCGTCCTTTGTTCCTCTTGACCGCTATGCCTACACGACGGGAGGTGATGATGCCAATGCGGCGTAGACATTTTTGCCGTTTGGGATCTATCAGAATCTGTAGGAAAAAGTGAGGGCAACGAAACGTGTTTCCCTGCTCTCTGACTTTTAGAAAATCGCTTTGCTTGCGAAGTCGTTGCCGGCTTTGCAAACGCATCCTGCCTAGGCAGCAAGCCGCTTGCGTCCCTTTCTGCGGCGAGCGCGGATGATGGCTCTGCCAGCTTTGGTCGCCATACGAGCACGGAAGCCAAATTTGCGTGCGCGCTTGATTCTTGATGGTCTGTAGGTCGGTTTCATCTATTGCGTAGCCTTGGGGTTTTATTTTGGGAAAATCTGATAAAAGGCGGCAAAGGAAAGTGACTTTTACGGACCTGTCAAGTGTGGGCACTGGCTAACCTCGCCTATGAATCTTTCCCTTAAAGCTAAATTTTTTCAAAAAGATCTTGCGTGAAGAGTGCGGATTTTCAATATCCGCCATCCTAAATTGTTGTCCCGTTCGTCTAGTCAGGCCTAGGACACCGGGTTTTCATCCCGGCAACAGGGGTTCGAATCCCCTACGGGACGCCACTTCAACCGTTGCATAAACCGCATCGGTTTTTTTGTTGTCCAAGCTTGTCATATCTAGGCTGTATCGTGTAAGAACCCAACAAGTTGTAACGATGGCTCTCTTGGAAATTCAGAACCTTTCCAAATCCTACCCTGCGCCAGTAGGACCTGATACTCAGGTGCTGGATGTACCTGCTTTTGAGATGGATACAGGTTCGAGAGTCGCGATTCACGGAGAAAGTGGTTCAGGAAAAACCACCTTCCTGCATCTCGTTGCAGGAATTCTTCGACCGGACAGAGGGACAATTCTTCTAGAAGGTCAGGATCTGACTCAATTACCTGAGTCCAATCGGGATCGTCTCCGTGCCTCCTCTATTGGCTATGTTTTTCAGACATTCAATCTTCTCCAGGGGTTCACATGTCTTGAGAATGTAATGCTTGGAATGTCATTCGGCTCTGGGGTAAACGAGTCTAGAGCTAGAGAATTACTAGAGAAAGTGGACCTTGCTGATAGGCTTTCGTACAGACCTAGCCAGCTCTCAGTGGGGCAACAGCAACGCGTTGCAGTCGCACGTGCACTGGCTAACAAGCCAAAGCTGGTACTTGCTGACGAACCTACAGGCAACCTCGATCCTAAGAACTCTCGTGCTGCGATTGATCTTATTCAACAGCTATGCGATGAAGAGGGGTCTGGGCTCATGGTTGTAAGTCATGACCTAAAGGTTGTTGATTCGTTCCCTAAGCAATTGTCTTGGGCCTCTCTTAACCGAGTCATCAGTAAGGAGACCCGCACATGAAAGGAGGTGCCTTGTGGATTGCCTGGAAAAGCCTGCGCCAGCATGCGCTTTCCACTTGGATTGCTTCAGGTTCGATCGCCTTGGCCGGAGGCCTTCTAATGGCAGTCTGGGCATTACGCTCACAAGCTGAAAGCACCTTCACTGAGGCGAATGGCGGGTTCGATGCCGTGCTGGGACCCCGCGGTTCGCAACTTCAATTGGTTCTTAATTCCATATTTCATCTTGAAGCATCGTCTGGAACCATTCCTATGAGTACTGCTACTTTGCTCCAGCGTAATCCCATCGTTCGGAGTGCAATCGCCCGAGCCATTCCAATTGCTGGTGGCGATAATTATAAAGGCTACCGGATTGTTGGTACTTCGTTAGAATTATTCGAAGATCACGAGTATAAGGAAGGCCGTAAGTTCAAAATTATTGGAAATGGAAGGCTGTTTAATGAGGATGCCAAAGAAGCTCTCGTCGGTGCATTTGTTGCCGACAAGCTTGGACTCAAGGTTGGTGACTCATTTCAGCCGTATCACGGACTGACTTACATCGAGGGTGCACAGCATGCTGATGTCTACAAGGTCACTGGTATATTAGAAACCACCAGTACCCCAGTTGACCGGGTGATTTGGATTCCGATCAAAGGCATTCAGACGATGGAGGGACACCGCGAGGATCTCCAGAACGACGTTTCTGCATTCCTTATCAAGCTAAGGTCAAAAAAGGCGATCGCTATTCTTGACCCCATGTTTAATAAACAAGGCAAGGACTACACCTTCTCCTCAATTACACCTGTGATGTCTCGTTTCTTCCAGAAATTTGCATGGTTTGAGAAGATTCTTGAACTTGTTGCTTATCTTGTCGGTCTAGTCTCAGCAGGATCTATATTGGCGATCCTATACAATTCTATGAACGAGAAACGTAGGGAGATTGCTATTCTTCGTTCTCTCGGGGCGCGGCGTGTCACATTATTTTCCATGGTAGTCTTTCAGTCGATGGGCATCGCTCTCCTGGGTATACTACTTTCCTTCTTGTTTTATGTTTTGGTTGCCCTGATTGTAACTGGCATCGTTCGTGACCAGACGGGTGTTGCACTGTTATTGTTTCAATTTGATCCTCTATTTATATGGGTTTCTGGAAGTATGCTTACACTGGCTATTTTCAGCGGGTTGCTTCCTGCGATCATTGCCTATAAAACTGAAGTTTCTCGCAACTTAGGTCCTACTAGTTGACCCGAAAAATTTTCTTCCAACACAATTAATTGTTCATGCAAACTGTAATTAACTACCTCTGTCTTTGTATTATGCTATTACTTTGGGGTTGCGGTGGTGATAGCTCTCCACACCACCAACACCATCATGTCCACATTGCCCCTCATGGCGGAACACTTGTCGAATTAGGAGATCATGAGTTTAATCTAGAATTTGTTCATGAGGAGGATACTGGCTCCCTCGGTCTTTATGTATTGGGACCTCACGCGGAGAAGTACCTACGAATTTCTCAATCCTCTATCTCAATAAGGCTTGCGGCGGGTGAGGAGAGTCAGGAAATTAAATTGGAAGCTGTAGCTAACGAACTGACGAAGGAGACTGTTGGTGACACTTCTTACTTTTCTGCGCAATCCGACTGGTTAAAGCGGCACGTATTCTCAGGAAAGATTGTCTCGGTTGATATTAACGGCTCTATTTTCGCCGACGTTTCATTTGACTTGGGTGACTCTCATGAACATCATCATCACCACTAACGCTGGCTTAAATGAACAACTCATTCTCCATATCTATTTTTCTGTTTTACGTTGTTTTTAGCAACCTACACTTGGCAGCAGTAGATCTCGAGTCGTCAAATGGCACCAAAGCTAAGCCTGCCGAAAGCTCTTCTGATGCAAAAGAACTGAATTTCAAAAACCTTGCCGGCTTTAAATACGAGTACCCTTATGAAGAGCCTAAAGGAAAGCCTTGGGAACTTAAAGAACAGTTCGATAAACGAGTTCCTGAGCATATCCGAAAGCTCAATGGTCAAAACATATCTATCAAGGGATTTATGTTGCCCGTTGAAACCAAAAAAGACCGCGTACTTACCTTTCTCCTAATGCCCGATCAGCAAGCTTGCTGTTTCGGTAGAGTTCCTGAGCCCAACGAGTGGCTTGTCGTCGATATGCTTCCTAAAAATGGTGGCCCTATATTGATGGACCAACTTATAGAAATCGATGGTCAACTTGAAGTTGAAGAGAAGTGGGAAGACGGTTTCTTCGTCGGGATCTATCACGTAGACGCCAATGGACTTAAGAAGTCCGAATAAACAAATTTAGATGGGCAATTATTTTTACTCAGACAGCAATGGTGAGTCTATCGGACCAGTTACCGAAGCTCAACTTAAAGAACTTCGTTCTGCCGGGCAGATTCAATCAGATACCTGGGTTCTGGCCGAGGACTCCTCCGACTGGCAGTCTTTCGATGAGGCTCTTGGAACATCAACTGTTGCTCCGCCAGCCCCCTCCGCAAAGAGTGCTAGCCGTCCCAGTCGCTGCCATGAGGTCGATTACGATATTCATGGTGACGATATGCAGATCGTGGAGGTGGAGCTTGACCCGAGTGAGGTGGTGATCGCTGAAGCTGGAGCGATGAACTACATGGACGAAGGTATTAGCTTTGAGGCAAAGATGGGCGATGGTTCTCAACCTGAACAAGGTTTTTTCGGGAAGATGCTAAGCGCTGGCAAACGTGCATTAACTGGCGAGTCTATCTTTATGACCCATTTCACTAATAACGGTGTTGGCAAGCAGCGAGTTTCATTTGCTGCCCCCTATCCAGGAAAGATCATCCCCGTGGATATGCTCGAGGTAGGCGAGGAGTTAATATGTCAGAAGGATGCCTTTTTGTGTGCGGCACTTGGTACCGAAGTGAGCATTACCTTCAACAAGCGGTTTGGTGCAGGCCTTTTTGGAGGTGAAGGCTTCATCCTGCAGCGGCTTGTCGGAGACGGAATGGCGTTCCTTCATGCAGGAGGCACGGTTATTCGAAAAGATCTGCAAGGTGAGACTCTGCGTGTCGATACTGGATGCATTGTCGGGTTCACTTCAGGAATTGATTATGATATCCAGCAAGCTGGTAACCTAAAGTCTATGATCTTTGGTGGAGAGGGACTCTTCCTCGCCACTTTGCGAGGGCAGGGGACTGTCTGGCTACAGAGCTTGCCCTTCTCTAGATTGGCTGATCGGATACTCCAAAACGCGCCTTCTGCTGGTGGCAAGAGTACTGGAGAGGGATCTGTCCTCGGAGGAATTGGTCGATTGCTAGATGGTGACTGAGGGTTTCTTGAGGATGGAGCCCTCCTACCTTTATTTCGCGCGCTTACTCCCAGCAATCATTTCTTTCGCATTCGGGGCACTTTTATGCTTCCCCCTTGCTGCTGCAGAAAAGTGTCTAGTTTGCAAGAAAGTGCTTACCGGCAAATTCATTCAGGCAGGAAAGGCGAAGTTGCATCCTAACTGCTTTCGTTGTGGACATTGCCGTTTACCTATCGACCAAAAATTCCGTCGAGAGAACAACCAGTTTCTGCACACCCATTGTTTTCGTAAAATTACGGGCTTGGTTTGTGCGCATTGTGGCAAGGTTCTTGATGAGAAGTGGGTCAGCTACAGCGGCAAAAAGTATCATCAAGACTGCTACACCAAACACATTCAGCCCCAATGTGGGATCTGCCGCCTAAAAATCGATTCTCAGTACACCTCTGATGATGGTCTCAAGTACCATGTTAATTGCTACCGTCAGCACAAACTACCAAAGTGCATCCTTTGCGTGCACCCTCTAGAGGGTACATTTCTCGTAGACCCTTGGGGCAATCGTTTTCATTCCGAACATCAAGGTAAATCTCCTACCTGTTTTTCTTGTGGGCGCATCATCAGCCAGGTGACAACTAGAGGAGGCCGTCGTCTCAATGATGGGCGACATATCTGCAGGATCTGCAGCACTTCCGCTGTCTCAACAGCAACTCATGTGCGCAAAGCTCGAGACTCCGTAATTAAAGTTTTGAAGTCAGTTGGGATTGAGAGTTTTCCAAAGGAAGTCTCTATTCGTCTAGTAGACCGCTTCGAACTCAACCGTGTTTCCAAAGGATTGAGTCTTCATCTCAATGGTGAGATGCGCGGTCTCACCCAAAGTGTTGAAACCTTAGAAGGAAGAACGCGTGTCGCTACTAAGCATACGATCTATCTATTAGAATATTTACCCGCGCTAGAACTGGAAGGTATTCTTGCACATGAACTGTTGCACGTCTGGCTTTTCGAGCGTAAGATCAAACTGCGAGCCCAGGATACGGAGGGATTCTGCAATCTCGGCAATTATCTAGTCTATTCCAGAAAGCCATCGCCAATGGCTAGTTACCTTCTTAAAAACCTTCAGGACGATGAAGACCCAATCTATGGTGTAGGATATCGTAATATGCGCCGAAAACTTAACGCTCAGGGATGGGAGTTATTGATCGAAGGTTTAGTAGGTTCAGTCGCCAAGACCAATCCGTGAAGCTTCAGACTCCTGTTGCAAGCCCTTATCGAAGTTGTCTCTTATAGGTAGCTAGAAGTTTGGCAGCTGCACCTCCGCTCATAAGACTAGGAAATAGAGCTACCAGTTCCCACCCTAGTTCTCCCAGCTCATTAGACATATCCTGAACCATCTCTGCTAGTTTATCTGAATGATCATCACCGGAAATTCGGTAACCTTTTCTGCCTAGGACTTTTGTGAGGTATTCATATTTCATCCCATAATAATTGAGTTTGGATCCAAAAGAGGCAACCCTACTAATAAACTCTTTCTTTTTGTCACGAGCCTGATAATGTTCACTAACAGATGAATAATAGCTTCATTTGCCCAAACTGTGGGACCGAAGTTCGTGTAGGCTCTGCCTCATGCACAGGTTGTGGGTCTGACGACAATACTGGTTGGTCAGATGATACTATCTACGATGGCATTGATCTACCTGAATCATACGAAGAGCACTCGAAATTTCAGGATAAAAAGAAAAACAGCCATTTATTTTCCGTTTTTGTGGGCATACTTCTGTTGCTTTTATTTATTTTCGGCTTCTTGTTTTAGTGTCTGACGTCGTAAAAATCTAGCTGACTTAAGCCTGTGTGCAGACTCAATATGCTGGCTCAGGCCGCATAGTCACTGGCATGAACGTCCTTTCGATAGGGTCTTTTTTTAAGGTAAATTTTTTTTTAATAATCGCTTGACGGATCGATATGAAGTACGTTTGCTTTTCGACCTTCATTTTTTTCTGGGGTCGGACTCGTTCAACTCCAACAAGAAGAAAATTGTTCTTTGAAAGTTACTTTGTGCGATAACCTAACTCCTGTCAGTGAGTTATTATTTTTATGGTGCCAATTGGCGCCACTTAGTCTAAAGAATCCCAGGATTCATTAGAACTCTGAAAAGATTTTTAAATCTTATCGGAGAGTTTGATCCTGGCTCAGAGTGAACGCTGGCGGCGTGGTTAAGACATGCAAGTCGAGCGAGATCATTTAGATTGATCCCTTCGGGGTAATTTTTATTTGTGACAGCGGCAAACGGGTGCGTAACACGTGAACAACCTGCCCTTTAGTTCGGGATAGCCCACCGAAAGGTGGAATAATACCGGATGTGGTCCCTTTTCTCATGATGAGGGTACTAAAGCTGGGACCTTATGGCCTGGCGCTAATGGAGGGGTTCGCGGCCTATCAGCTTGTTGGTGAGGTAAAGGCTCACCAAGGCTAA
>CAJWWL010000044.1 GCA_913048125.1 uncultured Opitutia bacterium
CAACGCTATCCAACCAGCGAGACTAGATACACGTATCGTCACGCCAGTATTTAAGGACGAGAAGAATGGCAATTTTAAGATCATCAGTTTCTTTGCCAAAAAGGCTAGGGGACTGATGAGTCGCTACATTATCGAAACTCAGCCCAAAACTCCTGAAGACCTGCGCTATTTTGATTCCGAGGGGTATGCTTACAATGCCAAGGAGTCTAGTGAGGATATGATTGTGTTCTCTAGACCAGAATCGGCTCGTTAAGAATCGAGTCCCATTCATTCTAATTTGTACCAATCCTCTTTTATCTTTGGTAGATGGGAAGGTAGTGGTATTTGACTGCAAGAGCGAGTACCGCCATAGCCGTACTGTAAACCTTTCCTGCCCCTCCTTCTTGTCCAGTGCCCTGCCAAGAGCCTTCGCGGGCCTGAAGGTTAAGTAGAAGATCTTCAGTCAGCTTTTTGGCAACCTTGGAGTGTTCGCCTCCACGTTGATACATGCCTTGAGAGTAATAGTAGGTACCATAGAAAAAGAACTTATTATGCTTGGCAGGAGGGTGCTCCAGAAGCCAATCAGCTGCCCCATGAACAAATGGCGATTCATATTCGCCACAGACTTGCATCGCTAGCATTCCTGCCGCACACATCGTGAATTCTGGAGCTCCGCCAGGTTGATAGGCAAACCCAGACTTTTTATCCACCGGGTTTCCCTTGGCGTCTAAGTTTGATTTGTAGGAGCGCTTCAAGTAGTCAACAGCATCCTTGATTGCCGCTCCAGGTACTCGTAATCCTGAGTTTTTTGCTGAACGAAGGGCCATGAGTTGCCAGACAGTAACGGAGAGGTCTGCATCTCCCGCATCAGGGCTATAGCGCCAGCCTCCTTTATGCTGCCAATTCTTGGGATGCTTCTGGGAGCGAAGAATAAGATCGATTGCCTTTTGACATCGCTCACGAGTGACGCGGTCCTGCTTGTCGTCGAGACCCATACCGAGCATCTCAGAGAGCATGAGAGATATAATGCCATGCCCATACATGCGAGAACCGTCTTTGTTGCCAAAGTAGCCATTATCGTCCTGACGCTTTTCATCAGTGACGAACTCTATTGCCCGTCGCATAGCTTTCCCTTGGGGAGTTGGATCTATCGGCTGGTTGCCTGTTGCAGCCATCGCCATAATAGCAAGAGATGTCATTGCTATATCGTTCTTACGATCAGATATGGAGCCATCTGCGTTTTGTCGGGTCAGGAGATATTTGATCGCTCGCTCTACAGCGACATCTACCCGGTCCTTAGCGATTGCATCTAGGGCGCTGGGTTCTTGTGCGGTAACTTGGCAATTGAGGAGCAAGATGCCAAACCCGAGGGCGGTAAGGATGGTTTTCATGATAAATTCGGGTGATGTAGGGAACAATGCTTTCAAGACCTACTTTTTCTGTTCTTTCTTTTGGCGCGCGAGTTCTGCAATTGCTCGGAAGTAGGTTTCAACCTGATGACGATATTCACCTGAGATGTCCTCTTGGCTGCCCTCAAGAAGGTCTTTTGCCATTTGGGCAGGGAGTTTGCCCCAATCGAGATCAGCATTTCGCTTAAGCTCTTGAAGAGCCTCATACTCCATATGTCCTGCAACAATAGCGGCACCAGTTTCAGAGTTGAGTTGCATTCCTTCTCCTTTGGGCTGTTGGCCTGGTGGCATCTGAGCGTTGCGTGCTTGAGCCATTGCAGCTGCTTGTGCTGCAGCCGCTTGCGCTAAGGATTGTGCTGCTTGGGCAAGAGATTGGCTGGGAGCGCCGGGAGTAGGAGCGCCGGGAGTGGGAGCGCCGGGAGTGGGAGAGGCTGCTTGCTCAGAAGCTGCTTCAGAAATGGGGGATCCTGATTCAGAAGGTGTACCGGACTCAGCAGGCGTTCCTGCTTCGGCAGACTGACTTTCGGCTAACGCCTGGTCAAGGGAGTCTAGAGCTTGTGCTAGTGCCTCAGCTGTTTCTGGGTTAGAAAGGGGAGCATCGCTCGGAAAAGCTGTGCTTTCAGATGTTGAAGATTGGGGTGCTGAGCTTTGTGCTGCAGGGGATTGAGGGGATGGGTTTTGTGCACTTGGAGTTTGGGAAGCTGAACTTTCAGCTGGTAAGTTTTGGGCTGATTCTGAATGTGCCAGACCTTCATCGAAGAAATTATCGAGACTTTCTGCTTGTTCACCAAGTGCTTGGCTAGCTTCGGTGAAGGGTTGGTCAAATGCACCTTCAGTTGGTTCTGATGAGTTTAGTCCCTCCGCTAGGCTTTCGGCTGACTCTGCCAGTTGGCTGGCTTCCTGTGCAGCTTGGGAAGCTTGTTGTGCCGCCTGCTGTGCTTGCTGGGAGGATTGGTTAGCTTGTTGAGCTTGCTGTGAGGAAGCTTGCTGCGCCTGCTGAGCAGCTTGCTGCGCGGCTTGTGCGGCTTGTTGAGCCTGTTGTGCGGCTTGTTGAGCCTGTTGTGCGGATTGCTGGGGCTGGCCCTCAGGGTTCTGAGCAAGTTGTTGTGCAGCTTGTGCCTCCTGAGCAGCTTGCGCTGCTTCGGCAGCTGCTTGCTGGGCTTGCTGGGAGGCCGCCTGTGCGGATTCCTGAGCCTGTGTGTTATCCGGATTTTGTGAAGCCTGTTGTGCGGCCTGTTGTGCTTGTTGTGAAGCCTGCTGCGCCTCCTGAGCAGCTTGAGCTGCATTCTGTTGTGCTTGTTGAGCACTTTGAGCTGCCTCTTGGGCAATGGGACTATCAGAGTTTTGTTGTGCGGCTTGCTGAGCCTGTTGAGCCGATTGCTGAGCTTGTTGTGCTGCTTGCTGAGCTTGTTGTGACGCTTGCTGGGCTTGTTGGGCTGCCTCTTGTGCAGTAGGCTCAGGGTTTTGCGCCGCTTGCTGAGCCTGCTGAGCTTGTTGTGCGGCCTGTTGAGCATCCTGCGCTGCTTGTTGCGCTTGTTGAGCAGCATCTTGTGCAGCTTGCTGTGCATCAGAATTATCAGGATTTTGCGTGGCTTGTTGTGCTGCTTGCTGAGCTTGTTGTGCGGCCTGTTGTGCATCCTGTGCTGCTTGTTGAGCTTCTTGAGCAGCTTGTTGAGCTTGTTGTGCCGCATCTTGTGATTGCTGTGAAGCTTGCTGTGCATCTTGTGCGGCTTGTTGTGCATCTTGTGCTTGCTGGGCAAATTCTTCCGCAGCCTCGGAAATTTGGTCGGCGAAGTTCTGGGCAGCTTCTGCAATTTGGTCTGTATTTGCTTGCTGATTGTTGGATGTCTGTTCCGCTTGCTGTGCGGCTTGGTTGACGTCTTGACGGGTTTCTGCGATTTCTTGGCCTAGTTCCTGTTCACCTGATCGTTGGGCCGCCTGTTGAGCTTGGTTGGCTTCCTGATTGGCTAAGTCCTGTGCTTGGTCTGCTAGGTCTCCCAGTTGGTTTGCGGCGTCTAGTGCTTGAAGTTCATCACTGGCATCAGCAACTTGATTGTCCAAAGCATCACTTGTCGCTTCTGCTATGCTTTCAAGAGCTTCAGCAACGTCTTGATTGCCAAGGCGTTCCTCATGACGTGCTGCTCTGGCAACGTTTTCTGCTGCTTCTTGTCCAGCCTCCTCGATATTATCTTGAGCTTGGTTGGCTTGATCAAGCGCCTGTTCAGTGGGTTGGATGTCCTCGAGCAGTTCAGCTAGTGTTGATGCAATTTCGCGGGCTTTCTCGGCTAGTTTTTCTGTCTTTTCTGAGGCGACATCAGCCTTCTGCTCGGATTGTCGAGCTTCATTGATGGCTTCGTTAGCTTTGCCGGGATTTTTCTCGAAGTTGTCAGCAAGAGTTTTTGCTGCCTGTGCTTCACGGTTGGCTTGGTTCGCTTCATTGCGGAGTTCCTGAGCATCAGAGTTGGCTTGTTGCGCAGCTTGTTGGGCAGATTGGGCTTCAGCCACAGCATTTGTGAAGTTTTCCTGTGCCTGCTGGGCATTCTGCTTCGCCTCATTTGCCTTGGAAGCAGCATCTTTCGCTGCATCTTGTAGGTCGTTAACAGTTGGGTTGTTTGTGGCTTTCTGCTGGGCAGTGTCGTTTGCTTGCTCTGCTTCGAACGCGGCGTCATTAGCGGCAAAGAGGTCTTGTTGCGCTTGAACTGCATCTTGCTGTGCTGCATTAGCTTGTTCTGTTAGAGCATTAGATTTTTCGACGGCGTTATTAGCCTTCTGGGTGAGAGCTTCTGCTTGTTTTTGCGCCTCCTCTGCACGTTGGGCAGCATTACTTTGGTTCGTATTCTTCAATTCAGCCACATCATCAGCGGCACTTTCAAGGTCTTCTGCAGTTTGTTCGAGAGGGCGTACTATATCCTGTGCGGTTTGAGCGATGTCCTGAGGGTTGCTGCTGCGAGCAGCGTTTTCAGCTTCACGACCAATTTGGTCAAGATCACGGCGAATTTGATCAAGTTCGTCGGCAACCGAAGCGTCCTGTGCTTTTCGAGCGGACTGATTCGCCTGATTGACTTCTTCGCGTGAGATCTTGCGGGCTTCCTGACCAAGTTGGCGCAGTTGATTGGCAATGTTACGCGCATCGTTTTTCGTCTGCTGATCTGAATTTGCGAGGTCTTCGGGAATGTCAGCTTCTTGCTCAGCGGCATCTTCGAGTTGCTCTTGCGCATCCTCGAGAGAGTCCTTCGCGATATCAGAGAGTTCTTTCTGCATAACCCGGTTTTCATCGAGTTCATTTTCCAGCGCGGCCAGTAGCTCTTCAGGGTCTAGGTTGGCCAGTTCGGCCAGGCGCTCGACTTGACTGAATTGTTCTTCAAGTTGCTGAGCGATACCGAGTTCCTCTTCTGCTGCACGTAGTTCCTGACGGGTTTCTGCGACAGCCTCTGGATTCTTATCAAGGTTCTCATAGTGTTCAGCTACTTGCTCAAGAGCTTGTGCGAGTTGCTCCTGAGATTGAGCGGTCTCTTCAAGTTCTCGGACTTGGTCGTCAGTGCGTTGGGCCAGAGAGGCTTGTTCAATATTTTGCTCTGCTTCGTCAGCTGGTTTCTTAACCATGGCGATAGAGTCGTCAGCGTCCCGTGCACGTTCCCGGCCCTCTTCGGAGAGAACATCTTGGGTGTTGGCATCTTGTCGGAGTGCGTTCGTAAGGTCGGAAAGCTCCTGCATCAAGGCTTCCTGCTTGTCCTGAAGTTCTTGAATGTCTGCGCGTTTGGTCTCTGGGTCTTCAGTAGCCTCGGCATCTTTGGCATCGGCTTTGGTCTCTTCTTCAAGTTTGCGCGTTTTCTCAGCAAGCTCTCTTGCAAGATCAGCAATGGATGGTGTATGCTGCTCGATGGTTTTACGGGCTTCATTGGCTTCAGGAGCAAGCAACCTTAACGCTTGGGTGATATCTGTGAGAACAAGCGCCAGTTCCTCTGTCGTACGTTTTGGTTGAAAGTTTAGATTTTTGACCTCTCTACGACGGGTGTCCATTTGAGTGGAAACTGCCCTTGTATAAGGTTTGTAGTTTAAGCTGGTGATAATTTTAGTGGCTTCGGAGTTGAGCTGCGCATCCCTCATCTTTTTTCCTATAATCGGCATGAACTTGTGAGCAGTTAACCACTCAGAAGGACGGTTGATCAAAGTTGCGGGATGGCGCAGTTCCCACTTTTCTTGATGTGCGACTTCTTTGACCTGCGCATGTAGGTCCACAATGTAGTGAATGGTCTCAAGAGTACGAAAGGCGTAGCCAATAGAGTCGAGTTCCTTGATAATTGACTCCGGGTCGCCTTCTTGGGCTCCATACTCACGAGCAAAACGGTTACCGAGATTTGCGACTGCGCGAGCAGTCATGCCAGTATCTTTGGCAAATCGGCTATCCGAGTCCTTACGGGATTCGGTCGCCGCAGCACGGGATTCAAGTCTGCCAGTCGCACCAGGCCATTGAGCTTGCGCAAGTATTAACTTGAAATGCCGGGCACGGTCTTCGTGCGTCTTTGCTTGGTTCTTATTACCTTTGGTGCGAAGCTCTTTCGCCTGACGCTGTTGGCTGAAGAGTTCACGGGCTACCTGACCAATTCGGATGATAGGATGGTATTCATCCTGCGTATGAGTAATAAGGTCTTGATGCTCCTTGTGCGCTTTTGCTGTGTGCGAGTTGTGAGCGCTGCCGAGTTTTTCCAGAAAAGATATTATCTGGCCTTTAAACGCTTGGGCAGGGGAGAGGAGGTCCTTGTTCGGGGGCAGTGTCGCAAATGATTCAATAATCGTATCCAGCGCCTTGCGGGATTCGCCGAGCTCATGTGCGAGTTGTCGGTAGCGTTTAGCTGAAGTTCCGTCAAATAAATGGAGAAAACGTGTCAGATTTCGCTCTATTGAAATTGCTTGATTGATCGCAGCCTTTTCACGTCGGGCGAGACGTTTCCAAGTCAGTTCGTTATCAGGTAGAGGCTGGTTGGGTAGTATTTCTACTTGTTGTTGCGCAAGAGTGCGAAGGTCTTCGGCTAGAACAGCACGGAGGTTACCTGCAGCAATTGTACGGATCTGAGTGAGTAGGGAGTGGGCCCGAGATAGCGATTCGTGATAAGATTGGCGGGCTTCATCTATATAGCGGTCTCGGAGTTTCTTGTCTAAAGTTTCACGAGCTGATTCTAATTTTGGTGCTGGTAGTGAAATAATATCTGATGTTATGTTCCCTAGCGTCCTCTGTACGTACTCTGCCTCACGAGCAGCAGCACCCTTGGGTAGCAATCGAGTTGTTTTGTTTACAATCTCAAGTGTGCGTGCGGATTCTTCTCTTACGCGTTTGGCTAGATCAGCAAAGCTTGCCCACTGGATGGTCGACTGAGGCTCGTTACTGGATAATTTCTTTAAGTGGTTGGCAGTCTCAGATGCCTCTTTAGCTATCGGGCTAAGTTGGGAGACGAGTTCCTCCAGTGCTTCTGCAATCCGACTTTGAGCGGCAATTGTTTCAATACGTGAGGCTTCGAAACCGCGGGAGATGATAGACAGCTCGATTATGTTTGAGTCGGATTTCTGGCCTTTAAGATCGAAGGCAACAAGCTTGATTTTGACCCGGTCACCGGCTGAAAGTGTGTACTTAAGCAGATCAAGGTTATGGCGAATGGTAATAGCCTGTTGTTCCAGAGGGTCTTCCTCGTTAACGGGGTAGAGGATGTCGCGTTGCCAGCGACCATTGTTAATACGCAGATTCAACTCGACGCGCTGGAGTGGGAGGTCGTCATCTGCCTCACCAAGGATGCCGATGAATTCATCAGCTGGTACAAGTAAATTGCGAGCAGGTTGGGTTAATTTGACCCGAGGCACTTGGTCAGGATTGACGGCGATTTCGTATTTCGGGCTGTACTTGTTGTCAAAGCCAGTCTCATTCGAGATCAAATGCACACGATATGTCCCGGGAGCAATAAGCGTGAAGTCCTTTTTCGCAATCGACAAAACGCTAGGGTCTTTGTCGTCCACCTGCAGTGGGATCGAGCGATTCGGTGGATTTGTTGCAAGGTCGAGACGCAGTTCACCAGCCTTAGTTGGCTGATTTACCCTGATTCGGTAGCCAAGAGTTGTCCCTTGGAACCCTTCGATATCCCCACTTGATCCAGATTGGGACTTAGCCTCAAGCTGTGTGTAGGCAGGGAAGTTGTAAGTAATTTCAAACTCTTCGACGCTTGGCCGAGGACGGGCTGAAAGTGAGAACCATTCGCTTTGCGCGAGCCCTGCCTGAATACGAAACCGCATATCAGACTGACCCACGTTGAGTCGTGCGACGTAGTTACGGTCCTCGTCGACCTCCATGGTTGCACGGTTACGTTGATTATCGGCCCCTGCAGATTCTAGGATAACTTTTTTTACTGCGCGTAAATCCTCCTTTTCACCTTTGAGGGTGATGTTGACACGGACAGCCTCTCCATGGGGCACTAGCTCATCTCTGTTTGGTGAGTTAAGGGTGATTTCAATGCCTGAAACGCGAGCCAGATTTGCACCGAACATGGTTCGGGCTACTGCTGTTCCAAAGTTCTTTCCGAAATCTGGAATGAAAAATAGAGCAATGAAAACTGCCGCTAGCACCGCACTACCTTTAAGCCATCGTGCAATAAGGTCCATGGGTAGGGTCTTTTCGATGTCCAGAGTTTTGATACGTGATGCTACATCGCGTTGAAGCAGTTGACGGAAGACCTCGGAGTCAAATTCAGGGTTAGAGCGATTGGAGCCCAGTTCGATGGCAGAAAGAAGATCTTCTCGAAGAGCAGGTTCCTGTGTCTCGATGTAGCGAGCAAGTTCGTTGCGTGAAGGCTTGCCCAGTAGGTGGCGTATTGAAAAGCCCCAAACAAGACCGGCAACTGTGATCCATCCTGCAAAGGTCAGGAATCCCCTTAAGCCATCAGCTAAAAGAACATAGCTGTCGATGGCTGCCATGATTGAGAAAATGGCCACAGTGCTGATTATGAAAGCGCACAAACCGCGGAACCCAAGTAGTCGATTTCTGCGCTTGTTGAATTCGTCAAGCTTCTGAAGGGTTACCGGGTCTATGTGGTTTTTCATGCTAATTTCTCTCTTTGGATGTGGAGGAAGTAGATTTTGGCTGGCTCTCGCGCGTGAGGAGAATTTGAAGTTTTTGCATAACTTGGTCTATTACATCATGCCCGCACGTTTGCGCATATACCACTCTGCTCCAAGAAGTGTCATGATTGCACCAAACCACCACCATGATTGCCACAATAGAGTGTCTGATTCTACTACACGTCCTGAGCTAAGCGGATCCAGAATTCGGGTAAGTTGACCGGCTTGTTCTTCACGCAGATATTGGCCGCCAGACTCTTTGGCCATATCTTGAAGTAGCACTTCATTACAAGCCAGCAAGGCGGTTTCTCCGGTTTCAGGCGCTTGGACTACAAACTCTGTTCTGGCTTTGGTTTGCTCATCGGTGAAGCCAGTGACACGCACGGTTACTTCATGGCTACCTTCAGAAAGAGCTGCGGATTTCCCGAGGAATAGTCCCCCCGCATTCGGGTCGGCGGACAGATTGACTCGGGAAACAACCCTACCGTCCTTCCAGACCAAAGCCTCAGCCGTAGCTTCGGAAATAGGGCGACCTTCTGCATCTCGAAGTCTAACTCTTAGACTGGCAGATTCGCCGGTGCGGTATACGGTTGCTCCAGCATCGATAGAAATATGATCATCGCTAACCGCGAATGGACGTTCCATTATCCACTCTGCGATCTGATGCCAGTATTTCTGATGATAGCGTTCTGCAACTCCATAGCGCCATCTCCATGAACCATCAAAACCGCTGTAGAAAACTTTGCCTGCTCCAAACTTTCGGGTGACGATTACCGGTACACGAGCATCCTCCACCGCAGCTTCCAACAAAACGTCTGTTCCCGGGAGTGCTGAGACAGGGGCTACCCAGTGCGGTTGTGGTAAAGTCCTCCATAGGCGTTCGTTCTCAATTGGGTCTCCTAAAAGAGACATTGCAGATTGTGACGCACCTCGCTCAGTGACCTGTAACCATTTTGGGAATTGAAGCTCTGCGTTAT
The DNA here is from genome assembly GCA_913048125.1 of uncultured Opitutia bacterium. Classification (GTDB taxonomy): domain Bacteria; phylum Verrucomicrobiota; class Verrucomicrobiia; order Opitutales; family JABJCN01; genus JABJCN01. The sequence continues at coordinate 9,467 of CAJWWL010000044.1, forward strand.
CCAACCACTCCACGGGAGCAAGGTCTAGGATGGGAGTTCCTGCGAACTGTTTTAGCTTTTGCCGAGGTCCGTCAATGAAGATGATACCTCCTCCTCGCTTCTGCACAAAGTCACGAATCCATCCCAGTTCCCCCTCGTTAAGAAGTCCTGTCGGAGTCTCTCCAAAAATGATGAGATCATAGGAGTAAAGAGCATCTCTTGAGGTTGGGAACTGTCCTGTTTTGTCACCACGAGGAACACTCGCAATATCGGTGGCAGGACCTGCAAAGATAGAATTGACCTCCCAGCGTTTGCCTCGTTCGAAAAGGTTGCGAACATACCTTGTTTCCCATCGGGGTCGTCCGTCTAAAAGAAGCATTCGGTGTCGACGGGTAACGGCTTTAAAAACCAAGGGGGCGTTATTGTTGTCTTTGCGCGCTTCTTCTTCCAGAGGATCAATCATTACCTGCATTGAAAGAGGGAGACTGTTGATGTCGAAGTCTTCACCAGATTCCTGTTTATGCTCATCCACGATTTCTTTTATCGCAAAGTCGAAGGGGACACGACGTCTTTGGAGGTTATGGGTGAATAGCTTTTTCTCCCAAACAACACGTCCCTTGTGTTCGATACGAATTTGAAAGGCACGCCCCTTGCCAATGTTATCTTTCAATAGAAGTGTCCCGTTAATACGGTCATCGATAAAAACTGCATCTGGGTTCTCAACTTCAAGGATGGCAAGGTCTGGTGGAGGAGTTGTTCCGCCTAGTCCCACAGTATTTAGGCTAATGTCACGGGCACCTAGAAGCTTAGCTGCATGTAGTGGGGATTCGCCATCATTGTGTAAGCCATCTGAAAATAGAACTACTGCAGTGCGCTGGGCCGAAGAGTTATCTGGATCTAGGGTTTCATTTGTATCTCTACCAAGGTCTGTCGATAATGACTTTCGAACGCCAGTGGCAAGATCTGTAATCGGATCATCTGCCTTCGCTTCAAGTTCAATCGGGAGGTCATCGCTAGTATCTCCAGGAACCCAGAGACGCTCTGCTGCTGCACCTTTAAGAAGGAAAACTTCGACGTCATGCGTCTCCACCATTTTAGATAGCAGACCACCATCTCGAGCGAGAAGATTGCGGGCTCGTTCCCAGCGGGAATACTCGTCAAACTTGTCTAGCGCAGACCTAATCTGAGTATCGCCGGACTCAGAGAGCACCTCGCCTTGGCTTAGAAAAGCATTTCGAAGAAGTGACTCGTATTCCTGAACCACGCTGTTGACAGAAAGTATGATGGTTCGCAGTCGCTCGGAGGCATTGGAGTCATCTGGCTTGGGTAGGTTGGAAGGTTCGATGCGCCGTAGCAGATTGTCGTGATGGCGTTTTGCGAGAGTTTGGAAATCACCACGAGCTTTATTGGCTCCAGAAGAAGGGGATGCCAGCCGGTTGGACGGAATGGGATTTTCGACCTCTCCGTTAGGCAGCGTCCATGAGACTGTTGCGTAGTCCTCACCAGCTCCCTCCTTCATTAACAACTCTATGTAGGTCGGTGTCTCCGCTTTTAGTTGAACAACGTAGGTGGACTTTGACTGAGAACTATTTCTTGCAATTTGTTTCCTTCCGCCCGGGTTTGTGTTGTTTACGTTGATATAGAGTGCTGAATCATCATCACTCACAAGCTGCAGGGTGTACTCTCCAGTAAGGGGTGGAATAAGGAAACCAGAGATGCGCTGACCGTAGTTATCTCCCACATTTCTTGGCGCATCAAAATCTGAGATGTATTCAGTCGTATCTGGTTCTTCCTTAAATTTCTTGTTTGAAGTGAGATTTTGAACTGAACCTCCGCCGATGCCTTCCCAGACTTCCCTGTACAAAACGCCCTCTCTGATTTCAGGTTCGGGTTGCTCAACTTTAAGACCTTCTGTTTTTTCTCTTACATCAATAATAGTACTCTTGAATTCCGAACGGGCGTTTAAAAAGGATTCTAATGTTAGCTTCGAACCCCGAAGGCTATTAGCAAACTTGCCTTGGGCAGCGGAGATGCTGTCAGCTGCCTCAGCAAGAGTTGTGTCAACTGTGCCTTCGGGTAGCCATCCATTCTCTTGAGCGACTAAAAGTTTGCGTGGACCTGGCATCATCTGAGCGTCATCAACACTCATGCTCTTTGAGCCATCAATAAACAGAAGTACACGCCCTAGCTGCCCAATTTGATCGCGATGGTGAAGTACGGGACCAGTCAGCGTAAATAGAAGTAAAATGATCGCTAGGGTCCGTAATAGCGGCAACAACCAACTAAGAGGGCGCTGTAAGCCTCTCGAGACTTCCCGTCGGTACAACAACCAAACCAGCGTTCCCAGCACTGCGGCTAGGAGTATACCCTGCCACAGTGCAAGGTCGCCTGCGAAGAGTAGTGAGGTCTGTCGTTCGGTAGTCATTGAGTCTGGCGAACCGGAGGTATTAGTCCGGTCCGCCATAGTTCAAAATAATCAGTTGTTGGCCAGATAGCTGGAAGTGGATTCATGGGTGGGCTTCATTGCAGCAGAACCTGCCGACCAGTTGGCTGGACAAACCTCTCCATGTTGTTCGAAATGCTGAAGAGCATCGACCATGCGAATAGCTTCGTCTACATTGCGCCCGAGTGGAAGGTTGTTGACGACCTGATGCTGAACTATGCCTGCCTTATCGATAAGGAAGAGTCCGCGGTAGGCGATGAGTTCACCTTCTACTTCCAGATGGCCTTCGTCGTTTTGGCCTACGTATTCTCCTACAAGCACATCGTAGTTTTCAGAGATTGTCTTGTTGGTGTCTGCAACCAAAGGATAGGATACGCCCTTGATGCCACCTTCGCCTTTGGGGACTTGGAGCCAGCCCCAATGGGAAAATTCAGTATCTGTAGAAACTCCAATGACTACTGTGTCGCGCTTTTCAAACTCCGCTAACTTGTCTTGGAAGGCGTGGAGTTCGGTTGGGCAAACGAATGTGAAGTCTTTGGGATAGAAAAAGAGTACGACATATTTGCTCCCTTCGAATTGGGAAAGCGAAAATTCGGACTCAATTTTACCGCCATCAACGACGGCTTGTGCGGTGAACGGGGGGGCTTTCTTGCCTACGAGTACGCTCATTTTTGATTAGTATTCTATATTGTTTTTGGTTTCAGTTTTGGGTTGGAGGGAAATAGATTTCTATTGGTTCAAGACTTTGCACGACCGAAGAATTGTTGGAGCATCAACTCTCCGACCATAAAGCCTAGGACGCATAGCATTAGGATTTTCCACATTTCTCGGCCATGGCGACGCTGGTCCTCAAGTGAGGTATAGGCATCAATAGTTTTGTCTATGCTGTCTTCAAATATTACACTTGCTCCAAGACGTTCTGCATATTGTTCAACTTCTTCTTTTGTAAGTCGTGCCAGTCGTGACTCGGTGCGAGTGGAGTTGGTTACATAGTGAATCGGGCCAGGCAGTTCTTTATTGCTTAGTGTGTAGAGTCCCTCATCACGTGTATCTGGGAATTCTACCGTGGCGTAAGAACCTTTGCTTAAAGCTTTAAGTGTTATATCGCTACCTTGGGGAGGTCTGATGGTGAAGCTTGTACCGGCAAGAGTGGAGTCGAAGTAAGCCGTTATAGGTTGGCCTGCGGGGATATTGTGAGGCTGAAACATCCGGGAGGCTAGATGCGTAGTTATTTGCTGAATAAACGGAAGGAATGCGGCACGGGCAGGCAGATTACTCCATGAAGCATCCAATGGAATCGCTAGTTGAAAAACCATACCATCACCCAGTTCTCTCCCTACTAGCAAGGGATCTCCTGATTCAAGAAGTGCGAGTGTTACAGGGGCTCCAGGATCATCAGGACCAATGTCTGCATTAGCTGGTACTAAGCGATTCCACATTGCGATTTCCGCATCGGCTAGATTGCCATTGCGACGATCATTGAAGAGATGAAGCGCTTCATGTTCGAAATGCTGAGCAACTATTCGGGTTTGCTGCTCTCTCTCAATAAGGCTTCCGGATACATCATTGATTCGCATTGGTACGAGCCCTTTCGTTTTGTGCGCAAGATGTTGGTTATGCCAGTTAATATCGACCTTGTCGCCTCCGGTTACGAGAAGTCCCCCTCCTTGTTCTGATACAAATTTCTGGAGAAGTGAAAGTTGACCTGTTTCCAACTTCTGCACATTGGCAAGTACTGCGACCTTTATGTCTTTGAGAGATTCTTCGCTAAAGTCTTCTGCTCGAACCACTTTGGGCGCGATCAGATCTTTAAGCTCGGCTTTGGCACGCGTGAAAGGCGTTAAGGCAATTTGTAGGAAGTCAGTTTCTCCTTTGAGCCATTCTTCGCTGGGATCTCCATCGATTAGGAGAACCCCAATACGCTCAAGTACATTGACTGCGATTCGATACTCATTGTCGAAATCTAGGTCTGGGCTATTGATTTCGAGACGAATGTGATGCGAGCCAGCTTCAGGAAAACGGCAGGTTAGCAAGGCTTGCGTTGACTCCTTGGGACCAATCGGAATCTCAGTTTCGGAGTCAGGTTCATCAGCGTTGTCTATGTAAAGACTTATCCGCAATCCTGTACCATAGGCTTTGTCTCCGTGATTACGGAGGTGTACTCGAAGCCTCACCTCCTGGTCTGCACCAACAAGGCGAGGGCTCATTTCGACTGTTTCAATGGCTACATTTTCAATTTCTTCACGGCCAACGTGCAGGAATGTGAGGTTAGCAGGTACGCGTTGGTTTTTGATCAATTCGGCAGTTTGCTGGATGGAAGTCTCTGGCAGTGAATCCCAGTTAAGTCTTTGAAAGTCGCTAACAAGAAGGATTTCACGTTTGGCATTTGCATGTTCACCAAGATGGTCGATAGCTGCATTAAGGGCATCAAGTGTGCCAACCGCGCCTTTGTTTGGCCTTATGTCAGCAAGTTGGTCGGACATTCCTTCTAAGTCTACAGTGGGGCGATCGAAGACTGGTGATGGTTGTCCGCCCATCAGAATGACAGATGCATCAGATCCTCGCTTTTGTCCCTCAAAGACACCATCAACCGCTTTGCGCGCCTCCTCAAAACTCGTCAGTGAGACCCCGGAAGCTTGCATTGAGTAACTGTTATCCAGAAGGACGACGGTAGATGCTGGCACATCTCCAGTCGGGGCGCTGACTGCGATTTCTTTTTTGAAAAATGTAAACCAACCAAGTGATGAAGCCAGAATATAAAGCAGGAGCAGTGCACATAGACCGCCGAAAAGTGAACGCAGGTTCTTGAATAGCGCAGCTAAAACTAACAAGACAACTGCCAGTAAAGGAAACAGGATCCAGTTGAGGAAGTTGTTCCATTCCTGAATAACCATGCGGGCCAAGCAGACCGCTAACAGAATGGGTATTGCACATCGGATAATTAGAAGAATGATTTGCTCGATTTGGATTCGCTTGCGGTTGACTCTTATAACGGTCTCGAGCAAATGCATGGCACCCCACTCAATTTTCCTAAATTTGCTCTTGTTGAAAATGTGTATCAGCAACGGCACAAGAAAGGCAGCAGCGCCTGCCAGAAGTATGCCGTTAATAAATGTCATTAAGCTTTTGTTTGTGGGTTGATTTCAGATCTGGTATCAGCCTAGATGCTTGCGCTTGGCAAGGTAGTAGCCCAAAGCGTCAGCATAGGGTTGATCTGTCGTCATGGGTACTAAGTCAATTCTGTTGCGATAACAACCTTGCTTCAAATCCTCCCGATAGCGTTCAAGGTTTTCGAGGTAGGAAGCCCGTAGGTGAGCGGGGTCAACCATGTGGCGGTTTCCAGCCTGCTCAAGGCAGTCAAATCGTGTCCATTGTTTGAATGGGAAGTCCAATTCATCCTTATCCCAGATTTGGAAAATCAGAATTTCGTGGCGAGCATGACGCAGGTGGGCAAGCGCTTTTAGCAGTTCAGGTACATCGCCGAAACAATCTGAGATTATAACTACTAGGCCTCTCCGTCGAAGCTTGGGGACAAGTTCGCGGAATACTACTCCAAGCTCCGTTTCCCCTCCAGGTTCGGTGTCCGCAAGTTCATCAATCATCTGCTGCAGGTGAGCAGGTCGACTCCTAGAGGGTAGCTGTTTACGTACGCGTGTGTCGAATGTCAGGAGGCCTGCACTATCCACCTGTTGAAGCATCAGATAGGCTAGGCAGGCTGCCAGTCTTGTTGCGTAGCCTAGCTTACTGTGCGGAGCTTCTGCACCTTGGTAGGCCATGGAACCGCTAGCATCGAGCAGGATATTGCAGCGGACGTTGGTTTCTTCCTCATACTCTCTAATGTAGAAGCGATCGGACTTACCATAGACCTTCCAGTCCAAATGCCGAATCTCATCACCAGGTACGTACTGCCGGTGTTGCTTAAATTCAACTGAGAATCCCTTATGAGGAGAACGATGCAGACCCGAGCAAAATCCCTCCACCACTTGACGAGCCAGTAGTTGGTGGTTGGCGAGCTTAGCGAGATCGCTTGGTGTCAGGAATTCTGTTACCTTAGGCATCCAGTAGGTCGTTCAGCATAGGGAGGGATGTTGTTGAGGACGGAAGAGCCTATCCTACATGACACTTGCTGAAGAGCGAGGTACGTCCTTGAGGAGTTTGTCGATGATGTGATTCACTGTGATACCCTCAGCTTCAGCGTTAAAAGTAGGTACGATACGGTGGCGAAGAACTGGGTGCGCGAGGGCTTCAATATCATCGACTGTTACATGGTAGCGCCCCTTCAATACAGCACGAACCTTGGCACCTAATACTACTTGCTGACAAGCCCGAGGACCTGGGCCCCAACCAATTAGCTGTGGAGCCCATGAAATAGAGCTGGTATCGTTGGGGCGCGCCATACGAACAAGGTCTAGAACAAAATCCAATACGTGATCAGGAACAGGCACTCGGCGAACGGTCTCCTGACATTCAATGATGGTTTTACCGTCGATCACGGGCTCGAGTTTTTCCTCGAAGGTGGAAGTCGTCCGAGCTACAATTTCCCTCTCCTGTTCTCTGGTAGGGTAGTTAACCGTTACGTGAAATAGGAAGCGGTCGCGCTGGGCTTCTGGGAGCGGGTAGGTTCCTTCCTGCTCAATCGGATTCTGCGTAGCCAAAACAAAAAAGGGTTCTTCTAGGTCGTAAGTCTTTCCTCCTACAGTTACGTGGTGCTCCTGCATAGCCTCTAGTAGCGCAGCCTGTGTCTTGGGTGGGGTACGATTGATTTCGTCCGCCAGCAGCATTTGGCTGAAAATGGGCCCCTTTTCAAAGACGAGATCGCGGTGACCAGTTTCCTTATCTTGTTGAATGATGTCAGTACCTGTGATGTCAGCAGGCATTAGGTCAGGAGTGAACTGAATCCGATGGAAGGTAAGGTCCATGGCATCTGCAAGTGTTCGTACCATCAGCGTTTTAGCAAGGCCAGGAACACCTTCCAACAGACAGTGACCTCTTGCCAAAACAGCGATTAACAACTGCTCGATGACCTCCTCTTGGCCAACGATGACCTTGGCCATCTGATCTTTTATTTTTCCGTAGGCTTCGACGAGCGTTTTAGCGCGGGCTTCGTCGTCGGCAGTGGGCTTTTGCACGGGTTCGGTACTCAATGTTCTACCTTTTCTGAGTGTTTCTGTTGGAGGGGATGTGGAAGTCAGTAGGTTTGAATGCCTACGTGTAGTTAATTAATCAATAGTCAAATGTCCCAAAATTTGCCCAACATCTTAGGCAAGGTATTTCAGCAACCACCTTGGCATGCAAATCATTGGAATAATTTTAGCACTGCTGAGTAAAGCA
>CAJWWL010000045.1 GCA_913048125.1 uncultured Opitutia bacterium
ACCAAAGCCTCTTCCTCAAAGAACCGAACTGGCTTTAGGAACTTTTTGAGACTAATCAGGGTAAGAGTGAATGCACCAAACAGTGTTAGAAAAAAAATAGAAAACAGAGCCATGTACTTCCAGCTAACCATCTGCAAAGTGCCGCCAATACCCGACCAGACAAAAACCCCCAAGACGCCAAAGTAGAGGAATTGACGTTCATAATCATTCTTTAGAGGGATCCGAAACAACAGTAAGCCAATGCCAGTAACAGCAAGGAGTACCAAAAACTTGGTTGGCTGGAATGTTAAATCCATCGAATTCTAAATGGAGGAGTATCTATAGTTTGGCGAGAGCTTCTATCAATATATTCACAGCTCTTTGCCGTGAATATTTATGATTCCGGTCAGTTGGTGAAGGCAGGCTTTTATTGACAACAGCCTCTAAGGCTGAGCACGCACTTTTGAGGCTCCACACACTAGATTGAACGCTGCAGGACTCAAGGATCTTGCGTAGTTCGCTATTCTCTCCGGTGATTGCAATAATAGGTCGTCCAGCGGCAATAAGCTCAAAAACCTTACCAGTCACAACTTGGTCAGCTTCAGAAACTATTGCGTTTAGAATGATATTAGCACCGGCTTCTTCCGAAAGTTTCTGCGCTTCTTTCTGAGTTACAGCTTTGTGGCATTTTAAAAGATTCTCTACACCTACACGACTTGCTTCATAGTGGATTCTTGCCGTGTCATTACACCAAAATTCAAAACAAACTTGCTTAGGACTAAGGCCCAAATTGGAGGCTGCTTTAAAAAGAAGCTCAGGTGAACGTAGCTCAGGGATAATAGTACCAAGATACCGAATGGAAACGGGGCCATTGGAAGGTAATGAAACTGGAGAGCTCTTCTTGAGATATCCGTTGTAAAGGACGATGGGACAACTTCCAAAACTATTTTGTAAAAGTCGTGCTAACCCTTCTCCAATGGTAGTGACAAGGTCTGCAGTTGCATGGCAGTTTTGTTCAATAGATCGCTCAAAAGCGGTCAAAAATAAGGGGGTGCGGCGTTGGAGTCCGGGAGCGATCTCATTAGTCCACAAGTCTCTGAAGTCCATGACCCAACGAACCTTCCCTGAGTTTTTTCTAACCCAACGAGCCATTTCAGAGTGAACGGAGAAGATAGGACCGCTGGTGATTATGAAAGTCTTTTCTTCCGCCAAGATAAACGAGGGGAGCTTTTGCATTGCATTCCGAGCCCAGCCTTGCTGACGGTCTGGCCAAAAGAGAAGGCTAGACGCAACTCTTCGCAAATATTGTATCAATCCTCCCGAACTTGGCCTGCCTGCAAAGACTCCAGATTGGCTAGGACCATTAGAGTCATGTAAATGCAAAACTTCCATACCCTCGCAGTCCTCCCCTGCCCCATCGGCACAGATCACAGAGACACGGCCATGAGCTCGCAACAGTTGAGCCATCTCTCGCCATCGCCGAGAACCCGTCAGCTCGGCAGTGCCAAAATAATAGGTAATAATAATGAAATGGGCGTTGTTCATGAAGATGTCCGAACGAGCCTAAACTTGGTAAAGAACATGTAAATGAAGGCGAGGGTCGCAACAGTAAGAACACTCCCATGGCCAGATGTAAAATGGCGAACTCCTAGCACAATACAATACACGGAGACCCCCTCTGCGACATAAAGGCGAACAGCCGACCATTGCTTGGAAATTTGTACTCCAGCCGTATGCAAAAGCCATCCAAGGTAGACACTACGAGCTAAAAAACCTGCGACTGCGAAGGCTATAAGTGCACCATTTTTGCCACCTAAATGTCCACCAACAAACAACGCCACAACACGTACAGCCAACATGAATACCTGAAGACCGAACTCCTGAGATTGTCGCTGAACTACGAAAGGCAGACTGGAAAGTGGAGAAGTTATGAAGACCAAGGCCAACCAAGGAGCAAGAAACATTGCCATCTCACCAGCTTCTTTCCAATTGGATCCAAAGACGATATGGAACATCTCAGGTGCGGACACGCCAACGAGTAAAATAATGGGAAAGCCTATTTGGGTTAGGAGTTGGAATAGGTCCTCTGTTTTCTGCGTGAGATTCTGCTGACGATACGATCGAGCAGCCTCTGGAAAGAAGACCTGAGCAATGGAGCGACCCACCAGTTGCAGAGGCATTTGTAATACGCGAAACCCTAACAAATAAAATCCCACGAAGTTCTGTCCGTACAAGCCTGCGAATAATAGTACAGGCAAATGAAGATTTAGTACATTCACCAGCCCTGACCAAAAGGAGACGAGAGGAAAACGCCAGTAGCGTGCAGCAGCTTGCCTTACGCCTTCCAAAGTCATAATTGATAGTAGGGTGGCGTCATCCTTTCTCACCTTATTCAATAGCCCTAAAAGTGCTAGAGCCTGACCGATTAAGCTTCCTAGCAACAGTCCGGTATGTCCAACAACCCGAAGACAGACCTGAGCTAAGCTCTGACCGAGCGATTGAGATGCAATGCAGCTCGAAAGAGTCTTGAAATAACCCCTTCGCGACGCCCATGCAGACATTGCTTGGAACCCGCCCCATCCGAAAATCCCGAGAGACACCATCCATGCACAATCCGAAAATGCAGGATTATTAAGAAGTTCAGAAATTTTATCGCGAAAGAGCCAGACGCCAAAACCAAAAAAAACAGTAAAGACGAGGAGTACACCCAAGCAAAGGCCTAGAACCTGAACTCCCTCCTCGTCCTTCTCTGGTAATGCAATAGCTAAGTCATAACGCAGTAGAGATAGTGTACCAAGTGCTCCAACAAGAGCAAGGTACTTACCGAGCAGACCAAAATCTCCTGGCTCATAAAGCCGAGTAAGTACTGGCAGTATTAGTAATGCCAGAACCTGCGCAATAAGGGAGCCAACTAGAAGGGTCCCAACGTCACGCCGAAAGGTACGTTCTGTATCCGTCACGAATTGGCTGAAAAAGGTCTAATTCCTAAGCTTTTTAAAAAAATCTGCTATCGAGAAAACGACCTCGTCCTGCAGTTCAGTAGTCAGTTCTGGATAGATGGGGATACTAAGGCACTCACCTGCAAGCTGTTCAGAAACAGGACAAGGGCGATCTGGCAGATTCTGAAAGCATTCCTGCTGGTGTAAGGTTAGAGGGTAGTAGATCTCGCTGGCGATATCACAAACGCGGAGATGCTCACGGAGGTCGTCACGGCGCCCGTCTGGTATGCGGAGGGTGAACTGATTCCAAGTATGCCGGCAGTTATCAGCCTCAGAGGGAAGCATAAGTTTATCTCCAAATCCAAGAGCAGAGAGCTGACTATGATAGTACTCCGCATTAGACCGACGTTGATTAATGTAACTTTCAAGACTGTCGAGTTTAACGCTAAGCAGTGCAGCCTGTAGGGCATCAAGACGGAAGTTTCCTCCTACATATTTGTGGTAATACTTGGGCTTGGAACCATGAACACGAAGGGTTCGTGCTCGCTCAGCAAGCTCAGGATCAGTTACTGATAGCAACCCACCATCACCAAAACCTCCGAGATTTTTTGTAGGAAAAAAGCTGTAGGCACCAAAATCTCCAATGGTACCGACTTGAACATTCTTCCAACGAGCACCCATAGCTTGAGCGCAGTCTTCAACAACCTTTATGCCGTGAGAATCTGCAAGCTCCATAACGGCATCCATATCGGCAGACTGTCCATAAAGGTGGACAGGGATGATTGCCTTTGTTCGTGGGGATATCTTGGCCACCGCATCGTCGACATTGATGTTAAAGGTATTCGGAAGAACGTCTACAAAAACCGGCTCTGCTCCGAGGCGGGAAATACAGCCTGCGGTAGAAAAAAAGGTAAAAGAAGGACATAATACCTCATCTCCTGGACCAATGCCAATTGTCATCAGCGCTAATACGAGAGCATCCGTCCCAGAACTGACGCCAATACAGTGGCGAGAACCCAAGGAAGACGCTATACTGTCCTCGAAGCTGGTGACCTCGTGACCTAGAATAAACTGACTTGAGCCAAGTATCCTGCTGAATGCAGCTTGCAGGTCATTGGCATATTTTTGGTTCTGAGCATTGAGGTCTAATAAAGGAACTGCCATAGTGAAATTAGATCAATTTATTGAAGTATCGTTATCAATTCTATGTTGCTGGCCATCAATAACACCCCAACGAAAGACAATAGCGAGGATGAACATTAGGAGAAGAAGGACAGAAGGACATTGGAGAGGAAAATCCCACCAGGCATGCAGAGCAAGCGCGGCAACCCCTGCCAATGTTCCGAGGTGTACCATAGGGCGGAGAAGCACGGCATGAAAGGCCCTAATTATCAAAAGAAGTGAGGCAAGAAACAGCGGAATAACTCCGAGAACCCCATACTCCATGAGAACTTGGAGATAGTCGCTGTGTGCGTATTCGTAATACTTTTGACCCGGCCCCAGAAACTGGAAGTTAGGATCCTGCTGTAAAAATGGGAAGTAGAACCGAAAACTTCCGGCCCCAGTTCCAAACCATGTATTCTCCGTAAAACCTTTCCATGTGGCCTGCTGAAGCTCAACGCGCTCTTCCACAGGAACGGACTGTGCCCCATCCTCTAAAGTTTTGAAGTCAGTGAGGAGCCTGCCTATGTCAACAGAATTTAGAAAAGCATAACCTGTAAATACTAAGCCACAAATAGCGAGAATGCCTATGGTAATACCTTGGCGAAAGTCACTCCCCTGTCCCAGTATACGAACTAGACTAGCGACTACGCCAAAGCCTGCGACGGCCAAACCTAGTACGATACCTGCTTTGGAGTGGGATAGGATTAGAGCAAGTAGCAGTATTAGACTTAGAAAAACCAAAATGTAATGGGGACCAGAACGTAAGTCTTTTCTAGCACTGCGCGCATGAGCATGGAAAGCCAGACCTATAGCAATACCTAGAACCATGTACAGAAATGCAGCTCCATGATTGGGGTAAATGAATGTTCCAAAAAACTCAGGATTGGACGGTCTGATCCAACCAAAAATCTTATCTGCACCTGATAAACGCTGAATGATTCCAAATAGGGCCATAGCCGAACCACTAAGCACGGAAGTCCAAAGGATAATGCGTAAAGTTTGGCGGCGCTCTAGTCCCGTCGTCAATACGCATACCCACAGCCATGCCGGCAAGATGATGGGCAACATACTTACTGCAGTATCCATTTGAGTGTAGGGCATCTGCACACTTGAAGGCAACCAGTGTTGAGATTGAACGGGCACTAAATGCCAACCAATACGCTCCTCCATTACAAGAGGGTTCTCTGCGTTGGGGTTATCTATCCAGACCTCCTCTACAGTCTCCTGGTATTTCCAAGAATGATTGAAGCTCTGTACCCCCACGTAGACAACAAAGAGTAATCCAAACCAAAACACTCCACTCCGAGGCAAAAGACGAATACCTGATGCGCGACTGTCCCAGCGCAATGTATGCTTGCCGGGAAGGAAAAGCCCAAAAAAGGCAAATACAGCTAGGGTCATGTTCACGACTTGAGCCCAGAAGTGCATGGAACCAAAACTCCAAGCCAGAAACAGAACTTGTAAGCAAGCTATCCAGCCTATGAAGCGCTCGCGTGGAGTGTTATCAGAATTGCGGCGCCTTGACCCTTCATGAACGCCATACAAACGCTTGTTCCTGCGGAACTGGCGCTGGCGTTCTCGCATGCTTTTGCTCATGCTTCCCTAGGCTGATAAACGTCGTGGAGGCGCAAAAGCCCAAGTGGGCGTCCTGTCGAAGCTTCGATTACAGGGAGAACCGCAATCTGGGAAGGCCGATCCTCCATTATGCAAACAGCATCTTGAAGAGATGCATCAGGTTGAATGCATATGGGGTCTGAGTTCATTAAGTGAGCAGCAGACATACTCCGAACGTCTTCGTCTCCTGCGAGTGCTCTCCTTAAATCTCCATCAGTGACCAAACCACAAAGACGTTCTTTACCGTCCATAATCAAGGCCGCTCCAAGCGGATAATCCGTCATGGAAATGACGAGTTTTTTAAGACTAGTATTCAGTTCTACGACGGCACAGTTCGGTAAGCTGTGCATGACGTCAGCAACCGTCAGTTGAAGATTCCTTCCCAGTTGGCCAGAAGGATGATTGCGCGCAAATTCAGCTTCTGTAAGATTGCGAGCCTCCATCAATGCTCCAGCCAAAGCATCTCCTAACGCAAGGGTCGTAATTGTACTGGCAGTGGGAACAATACCAAGGGGGTCAGCCTCGCGTATAACAGAAGCATCTAGGACAATGTCGGCTAATTCGGCCAAAGGCCCCTGCTTACGCCCTAAGATGCCGATGAGTTTTGAGCCCTTCTGTTTAAAAACGGGGGCGACATGAATCAATTCGGCAGTACTTGCACTCTTCGATACAGCAATTACAGGATCCCCTGGGGTGTAGATGCCTAAATCACCATGACCCGCCTCACTGGCGTGAAGAAACACGGCAGGCGTCCCAGTACTACAAAGTGTGGAGGCAATCTTCCGAGCGATATGACCAGACTTGCCCAGTCCAGTTACGACGACCTTGCTACGACAATCAAGCAGTACCTCTACAGCATCAGAGAAACCTCTCTCGAGGCGACCAACCAACTCCTGCATTGCCGCCACCTCGGCTTCAATCACTCTAATGCCTGCTTTTAAGTAATCTGCCATGTTTTTGTCCATTCAGTTATGCAATGTCCAAAATACGACAGGTTTGACCAATGCAAGGTTCAAACTTCACAGACGGCTCTAGCAAAAGAGATCTTCACAGACGAAAGTCTTGTCCTCGAAAGCTTAGATATAAAATGCTACGGTCGATGAAATAAGATTGGGCAAAGATACTTAACCTCGTTTTTGAATCCACTGCGCAAACTCAGCAATACCTTGCTCAAATGGTGTCTTTGGGCTGTAATTGAGAAGTCTCTCTGCCTTGGCAACATCTGCCCAAGTCTGTGGAACATCGCCAGGCTGTTCAGGCTGATTGTCAATGAGTGCCTTTTGACCAAGAGCATTTTCCAGTCCTTGCACCATCTCCATCAGGCTTACCGTACGATTGTTTCCAAGATTGAGAATTTCAAAAGCGGCACCCTGATAGTCTATTGCTGCAAGGAGACCATCCACAATATCACGGACAAAAGTATAATCCCGACGTGTTGAACCGTCACCGAAAAAGGGAATGGATTCCCCAGCAAGTATCTTTCTAGCAAACTTGTGTATAGCCAAGTCTGGACGTTGGCGAGGTCCATAAACGGTGAAAAAGCGAAGTCCTATAAACCGAATCCCGTGGAGCCGAGAGTAAACGTGACCAAGACCCTCACATGATAGCTTGGTTGCAGCATAAGGGCTTATAGGTTGAAGCCCCTCATCACTTTCTGTCCATGGAACCTTGGGGTTGACTCCATAAACTGAAGACGAGGAGGCGAAAATAAACTGTCCAATACTGCGGCGACGGGCGAATTCAAGCATGTGGAGTGTGCCTTGGACATTAGTCTGGTAATAACCAAGAGGGTCCTCAATCGAAGGCCGGACGCCAGCCCTTGCTGCTATGTGTACGATGGCATCAATCTCACCAGAAACATTCTCGGCACAATCAGATTCACGGATATCCGTCTCTAGCCAAGTGAACTGTGGATGGTCTTTAACACGTGAGAGATTACGACATTTCACAGAGGAGTCATAGAAGGGATCAAGGTTATCGATTATGGTAACCCTATGGTCTTCATCTAAGAGTCGCTCTACGAGATGACTACCAATAAATCCAGCTCCGCCGGTGACAAGTACATGCATAGGTTGGGAATTTCTTTCGTCCGAAAGAGTTTGAAATCAGACTGTTTAGGGATTGGTGGAGTGAAGAAACTGCTGGACACTGTCAAGACTGCGAGTGTTCAGTATGTGCTCTGGTGTAAGCCACCCCTTTCTGGCAGCATGAATACCCGCAATTTGAAAATCATAGTGTTCAATGGCATGCGCGTCAGGATTGATTGCGCACAGTAGACCGCGCTCTGCAGCGCGACGCCAGTGGCGCCAATCCATATCAAGTCGCATAGGGTTAGCGTTGAGCTCAATGACCTTATTATTTGCAATGGCTGCATCGATGACTTTTTGGATGTTCAATTGACTGGCCTCCCGTCGGAGTAACAGGCGTCCGCTTACATGGCCAAGCATTGTCACTCGAGGATGCTCTAGCGCCTTGACAATGCGATCAGTCATTGTGGCCTCATCTTGGGTCAGTCCTGCATGAACAGATGCCACAACGTAGTCTAGTGTCTCCAACACAGAGTCATCGAAGTCAAGACGACCGCCAGATAGAATATCGACTTCAGATCCAGTAAATACATACGTCTTGAATTGACCGCTGGAATTTAGTTGGTGGATGGCTTCTACCTGTCGAGCCAGTCGCTCCTCGTCTAATCCATTGGCCTGAAAGCTAGACTTGGAATGATCAGCGATACCGAGGTATTCCCAGCCTCGTGCGTCAGCATCGGCCACCATCTCCTCTAAGGTGTTACGCCCATCCGAGGCGGTTGTATGATTGTGGAAACAACCGCATAAATCATCCAACTCAACGAGTTTAGGCAGGCTATCTGTCTCTGCAGCCTCAACTTCACCCAAACCCTCACGCAATGCAGGCGGAATATATTGAAGGCCTAGTTCGCGGAAAATTGCTTGTTCTGAGTCAGCCTCTATCGGGCCTACGTTTCGTGAAGCATCCTTTTCTTTATCTGGGCGCAGGCCCCATTCACTAAGACTTAGACCCAAAGAAAGTGCCTTCTGACGCATTCTAACATTGTGATCCTTAGAACCTGTAAAATGGTGCAATGCAAAGTAGAACTGCTCTACCGGCACTACACGTAGGTCAGCTTGCATCCCATCTTCTAAACGAACACTAGATTTGGTTTCGCCCTTTGCAGTCACCTCAATCACACCTTCCATTGAGGTAAACCATTTCATTATCGGCAGTGGGTTGGCAGAAGCTACGAGGAAATCTAGATCACCAACAGTCTCCATACCGCGCCGCAAGCTACCTGCGGCTTCAGCACGGTCAACTTGGGCTAGGGTGCGTAGGCCCATTAGAATCTGCTCAGACACTTCTCGAGCTTTCCACCAAAGGTGCCGCGCAGAATAGGCTTCTCGGTTGGAAATACCAGTAAGGATTTTCTCCTGAGTCTTTTGCCCGAAGCCCTTAAGTTCAGCAACCTTGCCTCTGTTACATGCCTCAGTAAGAGAATCGATGGAATCTACTTCTAGTTCATCGTGCAGCACCTTGATCTTTTTGCCGCCCAGACCGGGAATTTCTAGAAGTTCTAGCAAGCCATCCGGGACAGACGACTTCAAGTTGTCAAAGAAGTCCAGACGACCGGTTACATAAAGTGTTTCTATCTTTTCAGTTAATGCCTTACCAATCCCTTTTATGTCTCCAAGTCGACCTTCATTTATCAACTTACCCAGATCCTCCTCAAGTCCCTGCAATGTTCGTGCTCCGGCAAAATAAGCACGTATCTTGAAAGGGTTCTCGCCCTTGATTTCGAGCATCGTGCCAATTAAATCCAGCACATCAGCAATTTCCTTCTTATCCATACACCTACCCTGTAGGAACCTTTGCTTGGAATCCAAGAAAAAGTTTGATTAGGAAAATTGGTCGGGACGACAGGATTCGAACCTGCGACATCCGGCTCCCAAAGCCGGCGCTCTGACCAGGCTGAGCTACGTCCCGTCTCCGAAGAGTAAGCCCTTAGAATCAGGAAAAGCTAAGATATGTCAATCCCTGACCGCGTTAGCCTGAGAGTTATGTTCTGTCTGGCTAAGCACTTCACCATCCGAAGACCACCAAGTATCAGAGCCATGTAAATGCCCCGATTGCCAATGACGCTTCCAACGAAGCATCCCATTGTCATGCCACTCTTTCTCGACGCCGTGCTTCTTTCCGTCATGGTAGGAGATCTCGCTCTTCTTAATTCCGTTGGAATGCCAACGTTGAAGTTGTCCTTGAAGAATGCCAGCCTCGTATGGAGTAGTTTCAGACTCTTTGCCATCTTTAGTGTATCGACTGACCCAGCCAGAACCATTTACTAAAGTGGGCTTACCATCTAAGTCCCATGCATTGCTTGGCATTCTTACGCCATCCCGGTAACTGCCTCGGCAAGCCTCCTGACCGTTTTCATGCCACATAGCGAAAGGTCCAGACTTACGGCCTTCGATGAAGGATGCCTCGCTGGACTTGCTTCCGCCTGATCGCAACCATCGAACTACCCCAGTGAAAGGGCGACCTGTATGCTCGGCAACGAGTAAGCCTGCCTTGTCATGCGAGAACCATTGTTCGAACAATTTGTCATTCCCCAGCCATTCTCTCAACTTTCCTTTTTCCCAAGACATCTCCTGCAATATAGCACCTGACTGGTTCCATCGGATTTCAAGCCCGTGCGGCAAACCCTCCAGCAAAGACCTCTCCCATCGCTTTTGTTCACGAGTGAAGAAGGCAAAAACTTTACCAGAGTATGGTTCACCCGTCTTGCGCAAAAGAAACTTTCCATCCACCTCCTCCAAATCTTCAACAGTCGTTGGAGGAGCAGCACAACCTAGGAGGACGAACCCAAGAAGGAACGCCGAGGCAAGACTATTGATCTGCGGTTGGTAGCGCCGCACAGGACCAAATTGAGTTAAAGAAGCATGTCTATGCAAATGAAAAATATGCCGGAGCTGACAGCTTTAATGCTAACGAAAAGAGTAAATATGTTCGAGAGGCACCCACTTTTGTCCAGACGGCGCGTCGGGTGGAGGATCCTGAAACTGGTCCATTATAGACTCCCATTCACGACAGCGTGGAGACATATCTAAGTAAGCCCCTAAACCGGCTTCATGATTAAAGTCCTCACTCACTTCGGCTACCATAAAAAGTTGTAAACCTCGTTGCCAAATATGGATATCCTCAACCCCTAATTCCCTGAAACAATCTACAACATCTGGCCAAGCATTATCATGATACTCTCTATACTGACGCTGTAGCTCAGGATCGTCCTTGAGATTAGTTGTGAAGGCCAAACGAGACATAAAAATTATTTCTTCACTCGTAGAGAAAAGAAGCGTCCACGTTTGCCATTGCCCCTTTGCCCGACTGAGCAAGAAGGCGAACTTGTCCATCTTTTGTAGGCTGGATCTTTTTTACGATGTCAAATCCATTAGGAATAGTGGCCATGCCAATGATATAACGCACAGTAAATGGTCGATCCTTGCGAAGGCGCACGTTTGTAGCGAAGCCACGCTTGGACAAAGGATTCACCCTCGCAGACTCAGCAAGCCCAATGTGATAATAAGCAGTAACATCCTCTATGCCAAGGACGCTGACATGACGCCCATTCCAAGGGTGATAGTGACGTCCTGCATTAGACATCCAAAGCACAGTGTTGGAAAGCACCCGCGGATCCTTAAGTGCAAAGTAAACATAGCCATCCTTTGGAAAGGTAACAGCTGTCCAAGCAAAGTCTCCTGGCTTGTTGACTAGCAGAGCAAGGTCATCGAAACCTTTGCGAGCGGGGTAGCTTGAGAGATCTGTAGTGCCACCGGAAAGTAGTGATACTTTTCGCAAGCTGCGAAATGAAGCATCGGGCTTTAGAGCATGATAACCGCCAATTTCTGGGTCTTCGAAAGGAAATGGAAGGACTTGCCCATGCTGGAATCCACTTGTAGAGATGCGACCACAACCAGCAGTATCCGGTAATTTGAGCATGGCATGATGGCCAGGCGCATTAATACCTGACATCCCATTGACAACATGTCGCTGATAGATGGCAGAGTGTCCATCTCTGAGCTGGAGATACTTATCTACAGTCCCAGCTCGCACCTTTGTGCGAAGGTGAAGATGAAGCTCGTGAATGCCGTCTCTGGAAGTGAGCTTACGACCACTCCATCGTGAGTTGGCAGTCTCACCATGTGGAGGATGCTTTTCACCTCGGTAGGGTGTCTCATTCCCGCCGAACGGCAGGCAAAAAAAGTCCCCACGAAGTGCATGAAGAAGGGGTGGCAGTCCCTTTTCAATGGTTTCTCCATTAAGTGCCCAAGGCGCCACAGAGAATGGAGATACCTTTTTCTTACCAAGAGTGAAGGTGACAGGGCCTAGCATCCCAGCTGTCTGGGTAACGTGTGCCTCTACTGCATCGGAGCGTATGCTGTATGAAGGCTGACCGTGAAGGGTTTCGAGAGAGGGCCTCATGGGAGATAAGCCAATTAGGATTGGTTGTTAAAGCTGAATCAGCCAGCTCAGGCTTTATTAGGCGATGGCTAGAACGCGTATGCTGCCGAGTTGCAATTGCTTGACAGTGATAGATGCCTTGATGTTGCTGACAGGGTAAAAAGTTTTTGTTTCGTTTAAAAGGTTCGGGTGTATTAGCGAAAGCCACAACTCCCTTGTCAACCCAATCCAAGTCCCTAAATGTAACTGAAAAAGTCAGAAGTCATACAATGCTAAAGACAGATCTTATCCATCCAGAAATTCTTTCTACTTTGGCCACAGCAGGACATCACGCCAAGATTCTGATCGCTGATGCAAACTACCCTGCCACTACCAAGATTGGGCCAAATGCAAAGGTAGTCTACCTAAACCTTGCACCTGGTGTACTAAGCGTTGCCGAGGTACTTAGGCACATACTTGCCGTTCATCCAGTGGAAGAGGCAGTAATTATGGACCCTTTACGTGACGACCCTGCAATTGCAGGCTACCCGGAAGATTGGGAGCCTCCGGTTTGGCAAGACTATCGAAAGGTTTTTTCAGAGTCCGACCAAGATCAAGAACTTAAAAAGATACAGAAGTGGGAATATTACGACTACGTAACCACTGCTGACCATGTCTTGACAGTTCAGACCGGCGAACAGGAGATGTATGCAAATATATGCCTCGCAACAGGCGTCCGACGCCGAGATTGACTCTTAACCGGACTCTACTGCAAGTAAGCTAGGAGATACCAAGCTGTTCAAAGGCAATCTTACGTTCTTCAGCCAGTTCAGCGTTGGACGCAGCGATCTTCTCCTTCGCATAGTCATTTAGTGAGACACCGCTAACAACGCGCCAGTTGCCAACAGCATCAACCGTGATTGGCATAGAGGTAATGAGTCCTTCTGGTGTACCATACTCACCTTTGGAGACGACACATACACTGTGGAATCCTCCTCGGGTCGGATTATCAAGGTCTCGAACCGTATCAACAACGGCGTTTGCAGCGGATGCAGCAGAGGAAGCGCCCCTAGCCTCAATGATCGCCTTGCCTCGCTGGCCAACTGTTGGGACAAAGGTGTCCTTGAGCCATGACTCGTCGGTGATAACTGAAGTGAGCTTCTGTCTACCGATGCGGGCGTTGTAGAAATCCGGGAACATTGTCGGACTATGGTTACCCCAAACGCACAGCTCGGAAACTTCAGATACTGGTACGCCAGCTTTCTGAGCAAGCTGTGTGAGTGCACGGTTTTCGTCGAGCCTAGTCATCGCAAAAAACTGCTCGTTAGGAATGTTAGGTGCGCTGTTCATGGCGATGAGGCAGTTGGTATTGCAAGGATTCCCCACAACAAGCACACGACAACTGGGCTTTGCATGATCACTAATAGCCTGACCTTGGCCTACGAAGATCTTGCCATTGATTCCCAGCAGGTCAGCGCGTTCCATACCAGCCTTACGAGGAACTGAACCAACGAGTAACGCCCAATCACAGTCCTTGAAGCCAGTAGCTAGGTCAGACGTCTGAACAATTTCAGTAAGAAGAGGAAATGCACAGTCATCCAGCTCCATGGTAACTCCCCGGAGTGCGTCCATACCAGGCTCAATTTCGATGAGATTGAGCGCGACGGGCTGGTTGGGGCCAAACATTTGACCGGATGCAATGCGGAAAAGAAGGGCATAACCGATGTTACCGGCTGCGCCAGTAACGGCAACTCGTATGGGTGTGTTGTTCATAATTTTTGACTGTTTTATTGTTAAAATTTAGAAAAAGCGTGAAAGGGGTTACTAAGCGTTAAGCTGCTCCATGATTTGATCGGTGATACGTTGAACGAGTGCTTCATCCACTTCGGCTTTTGATTCGTCACTGTGACCACTTGTATTTTCGAGAGTGCAGCTACAAGGAGGAGGTTCAGTCTGTATCGTAACATCGCTGAAGTCGCATAGCTCACATTCTTTCAGCTCGTCAAGTCGGTGATCTGGCATTCCAAGTTTCTTACGGATTTCGATCAGTTCTTTGAGCTTACCCGGACCATACTGCTTGGGACCACCGATCTGCATGGTCACGGTGACGGCATGGCAAAAGGCATCGGTATTTTCCATTTTCCAGTAGGCGTCTTCCACATCTTTGCCCCAGCAAATCACGCCGTGGTTCTGCATGAGAATAGACTGATGGCGAGTTGCAAGCTGTCCAACCTCTTCTGCATTCTCAGGAGTACCGGGCGTTTGGTAGCTGGCAAAGCCAATTTCACCAAGGAAAACTTCTGGCTCTGGGATAAGACAAGCCGGAGGCGTTACACCAGCTACAGCAAAAGCAGTGGCGTAAATAGGGTGGGCGTGCACGCAGGACTTTGCCTTGGGCTCGTGCTTCATTATGCCGAGGTGGGTGTTGACTTCTGATGTGCGTGGGCGAGTTCCAGCGACTTGATTGCCATCCATATCTACCATACAGAGGTCTTCAGGAGTCATAAAACCTTTTGATATGAGCGTCGGCGTACAAAGTACAAGATTATCTCCGACACGCACGGTTATGTTACCACCGTTCCCATCAACATAGCCTTTGTTCCATATACGCTTACCGATTTCGCAGATGCGCTGCTTGAGTGACTCAATCTCTGGCGAGTAAAAGAATTTCTCGAGGTCTTTTGCAGTCTTAGGGTCGCCTCCAGGAGTCCAATCGTATTCAAAATTAGGCAGCTGGGGATCATGGATACGGGGACCAGAAGCCTCTTCAGATTTCGAAGACTCTGATGGAGAGGCTGCAACAGGTTTTGTACTCGGTCGAATCTTCTGCTGCCGGAGCAAGTCGCGCGCCATTGGCGAGAACTTGGCATCCGCCGGAAGTGAACTGAGGCACTGGCCTTGATCCAGCATCTGCTTAATGTCTTTTTCGGTGTAGAGCTTGCTCATCGTTAAATTAATTTTCGGTTGTGTTGTGCCTAGTTTAATGTCGGCGGATCGAACTCATGGTCGTCAATGATGGCGACAGAGATAGCATCAAGAGGAATAGGGCCATCAAAGGGCTGTGTTGCCTCTGAACCTTCTACATAGAGGATATGGTCCCCTACCCCGGCGCCGAGCTTATCGTAGACAACTGGTGACGATTCATTGGAGATGCCACGAGAATTATCCCCAGTGAGTTCATCTTTGCCCATAGGCGAAACTAAGAGCCACCTGGCACCCTGAAAAGCGGGTGAGGAAAGATGAAAGGTCACGTTACCTACAACTCGTCCGGGTTTCATTTTATTAGTCGATCAGACCTATGATCTGGTTACGGATCGGCGAATCGTCATCGCTCACCGTGGATTGTGAAAACTGTCCGTCTGTGGTTATGAAAACCCGCGTATGCTGACCTGCTCCAAGCGGGTCTATCGCTGCAATTGGGGCCCCCGTAGCATGACCTTTATCATCGATGGGAGTACATAGAGCAATTTTCTGCCCATTGAGACTGGGGTGGCAGATACTGGTCACAGCATGACCGTCTACGCGAGCATGAATCATGAAGGGTCAGACAATGTTTAGCTGGTCCACAAGCGCACAGCGCCGGAACCGAGTGAAAGTTCGCGGAGTGGTTATACCCTCGCCAGTTGTTGTCGCGATGGAGAAGCTTATATAGCCTTCTCCACCCATACCAAGGCCGGCCACACAAGGACCATTCTTAACGTACAGTGTTGTATCCATTGCTCGACCCATCTCAGTCATATTGGCAACATTCATTGTATGAACCATGGCTGAATGCTTGTAACCATGCTCCGAATCCCGGGCCATACGGATGGCTTCGCCGAAGCAAGTTGCTTGAGTGATTGGCAGCAATGGCATCATCTGCTCCTCTATTACAAAGAGGTCATCCTCAGCAGTCTCTGCAATCAACATCTCTGTTGTGGGATCAATGTCTAAACCGGCGATGCGAGCTAGCTTGGCAGCGTCAGCCCCAACAAACTCACGATTTACCACGGGATGAGAGCATCCACCGTCATCTTCTCGAAAAGTGAACACCTCTTTTTTGATCGTTTCGAGTTGGGAAGCATTGAGGAGGAATGCACCGTTACGCACCATAGCGTCCACAGTTTTCTTGTAACTCTGATCAACGGCAAAGATTTGTTTTTCGCCAATACAAAGCAGGTTGTTGTCGAACCCTCCACCAAGGATAATGTTTCGGGCAACCTTGTCGAAATTTATGCCTGGGCAATCGTCGACGACTACTGGTGGATTACCAGGACCTGCGCAAATTGCACGCTTACCGGTTTTCATCGCAGCATCGACAACAGCAGGTCCACCTGTTATGCAAAGTAGACCCACTTCGGGCGCAGCGCAAAGATCGTTAAAAGAATCTAGGGTCGGCTTCTCAACAGTACATATGAGGTTAGAGATACCTACTTCCGCTTTGATCGCCTCGTTGAATTCGTGAATAGCAAGAGCGGCACAAGCGGCACCCCCCGGATGGGGGTTGAAGACTATGGCGTTCCCTGCGGCTACCATATTCACAATATTGCCAGCTATGGTGGGAATGGAATGCGTAACTGGTGTTATGCTACCAATGACACCCCAAGGAGCAAATTCCTCCATGGTAATGCCGGCATCGCCGCTCATACCGTGGGGATTGAGAAACTCCGTGCCGAGCACATTTCGAATGCCGTGCAATTTGGCAATCTTATGATCAAGACGCCCTATCTTTGTCTCCTCAAATTCAACCTGGCCCCAACGGTCAGCATTGTCCGCACACATCTGCTTGACGATCTCAATGATCTTGGAGCGTGCGGCCCAGCCTTTCTTCTGGAGTTGTTCGAATCCTCCTGCGGCAGCAGTAGCAGCACTTGAGGCATCCTCGAAAACCCCATGGCGTCTGGGATTCTTGACTACAGCCGGTGTCGCGACTGGGCCAACGGTTCCCTGCTGAAGCTTGGTCAGCACTTCAGTGACAACGTCGCGAATG
>CAJWWL010000046.1 GCA_913048125.1 uncultured Opitutia bacterium
CTTCAACAGATCCGTTCTTTGGAGAAGCAAATTGCCAAACAACGATCCTCCCTTACTGGTGCAGGTAACGAAAAGCTCAACCGAACACTTGCTCAGTTCAAAAACCTCCAGATCGATGCTGAATTCTCTCTTGAGGCTTATAAGGCAGCGTTTGCTGCTTTAGAGAAGGCTCGTCTGGATGCCTCACGCAAGTTAAAACACCTTATCATTTTATCATCCTCTGGCTTGCCGGAGGATCCCGCATATCCGATAGTAATTTACAACTTATTGACCGCACTGGTGGTGCTCCTTCTTTTACACGGCGTTATCCGTCTTGTCATTGCCACCATTCAGGATCATCGTATCTAGCTTACCTTTCTCGCGATATGCGTTTTTTCCGACCTCTTCTTTTTGCCGCTAGTCTGCATGTCTCCTTATCTCTCCACGCCCAAGTGGAAGAAGTTCCTGTGCCCGTTTTTGGTGAATCCCTTTTTCAAGGGGAATTTAGCCGTGAGACTTTTACTGGCTTCAATCCAAATTATCAGTTTACGGTGGGAGACCAGATTCGGTTGCAGATCTGGGGTGCTCAAGAATTCAATGACACCATTACCGTAGACACACAGGGTAATCTATTCATTCCTGGAGTTGGCCCTCTTTTGGTTCAGGGAATGCGTAATATGGACTTAATCCCTGCCTTAAAGCGAAAGGTGGCTGAGAAGTTCATTAACAATGTCGAAGTTTATGCGACTTTAGAGGGCGCACAGCCGGTGAAGGTCTTCGTTGGGGGAAGTGTGTCGTTTCCCGGATTGTATGCCGGAAGTTCTGCAGACTCAGTTTTGTTCTTCCTAGATAAGGCAGGCGGTATCGACACGGAACGCGGGAGCTTTATCGATATTGCTCTTAAGCGGGGTGGGGAAGTGATCCAAAAAATCAACCTTTATGATTTCCTTCTAAAAGGAGACCTTGCACTTACACAATTTGCCGATGGTGATGTGATATTTGTTGGTCGCCGTAAATCTTCAATTACCATACAGGGTGCTGTTCATAACAGCTACCAGTTTGAATTTGATGGGCAGTTTTTGACCGGAGCTGATGCTGTTGAATTTGCTCATCCTCACACGAATGCCACCAATGTAAGCATCCGTACTGACAAGCAGGGTGAGCGGGCATCCTTCTACTTGCCAGTGATCGATGCCCTAGAGCGCAAGTTGTCACCTGGAGACCATCTTTATTTTGTTCCAGATGCCTTACCCAAGACTGTGGAGATTCACATTGATGGTGAGCATGATGGGCCTTCTCGGCTCGTACTTCCATATCCAGCAACCTTGGCTTCGGCAGTTGAGAAGCTTGTTCCAGGCGCCCGCTCAGACCTCGAATCTATTCAGCTCTTTCGAAAGTCCATTGCTGGACGTCAATTGGAGATGTTGCGTGAATCCTTGGATAATCTCGAACGAAAGATTCTTACTGCTCGTTCGGCTTCTGCGGAAGAGGCACGTATCCGCACTACGGAAGCGGAGTTGTTGTTGAAATTCATCGGCCGTGCTCGTGACGTTAGGCCAAAGGGCCAAGTCGTACTTTCCTTCTGGAAAGGAAATCGAGAAGTTTACCTAGAAGATGGCGATACTCTTCATATCCCATCAAAGTCCAACTTGGTTTTGGTTCATGGAGAAGTTCTTTATCCTAATGCACAACTTCATGAAGAAAAATTCGATACACAGGATTTCATTAATCGCGCTGGTGGTTTCACCGCGAATGCTGACAAGTCTTCCATCTTACTTTTCCGCAAGGATGGTTCTATCGACAACTCCAAAAGCACTCGTACTGCCTTTAGGAGCACTCGCAAGGTACAACCTGGAGACGAGATTGTAGTTCTACCAAAAGCCGATGTCAAAAGTCTCCAACTCGCAAAGGACATCACCCAGATTCTTTACCAAATTGCAATCGCTACTCGCGTAGCCGTAGACTTCTGACCTTAGGTTGTCATGTCTAGTTCCTTCATTAGGGATGTTTTACGGAGTCTATTTGGTCTCTCCCTAACAATTGCCTGCATTATACGGCCTTCTTTTGCTGAAGAGCTGTTGGCTGATAAACTCATGCCAGAAATGGCTGATGCAGTTGCGCAGGCGGTTCAGTATTCTGACTCTATGATGGAGGCTTTATTCCAACTTGAACGTGCTGAGGCAGATGCAGACATACGGACTGCTCGTACTTACCCTGTCGTTAATGGTTTTAGTCAATACCATGGCCAATGGGAGCAGCGTGACGAAGTTTCTGGCACGCAGTTTTCTCGCCGTTTCTTGTATGGTCTTACTTTGCGCAAGCCTATCTACCATTGGGGAGCGCTAGAGGCAAATAAGCGCATCGGTGAGATACTTCTCCAGTCTGCGAATAAAAATTTGGATACTCGTCGTTACTTTGTTCGCAGTGAGTGCCTCAGGCGACTCCTAAATTTAAGCATTGCTGAGCGAGAAAGCCAATTTGCTGAGAGCACTTTAGATTTTCGGAAGCAACTGTTGGAGCAATCAGAAACTGGTCAGGCAGAAGGAGTTGCAACTCTTCAGGAATTAGAAACCGCGCGAATGAATCAACGCAACGCCTATCAAGCGAGTCTTGGTGCTCGCAATCATTATCGCAATGCCCGACACAAGTTCCTTAAGGATTTTTCTGTTTCGGAAGAGGTTCTAGCGAAACTACCAGAGGAACTGCCTAAGGCTGAGTTGGATCTGATCAAATGGCGTGAGCGCATAGATGTTTTTCAGCAAAAGACTTACCGAAATCATCCCGAATATACGGCTGCCGAGGATGCCGTTAAAGTACAGGAGAATCAGATGCTTATCGATCGTGCCCGTAATCGTCCCACCATCGATCTCGTAGTCGGCGCTAATCAGGATGACACCACGCATTTACTCACAGAGTTGGACGATCGGTTTCGTCAAATTTATTTCGGTGGAGTTCGGGTCAGCTGGAATATATTTGATGGTTACGAGACTCGGGGACGGGTTGAACTGGCAAGGACTCTGCGCGATCAAGCTTTGAACAAGAAGAAGCGACTTGCCCACAAGCTTTCCCAAGATGCACTACAACTGCTTCATGAACTTGAAAATTGTCAGGCTCGCATGAATGCGGGAAAGGAAATGTTTGATTGGAAGGCAGAACGCTTTCGCAAGGCCGAGCGAAGTTTTGAGTTGGGCCAGATCTCCGAAACTGAGCTTGCCCATCATGGCTATGACTTCGCCTATGAGGAGTATCAGGCTGTGCTTGAGAACGCACGCTGTCTTGCCCTGATTCTCCAAGCTGAACTTCTGACAACTCTTGGTCAGCCTCGAAAAAAACCAGTGCAATGAATCCATTGTTTAAAAGACTTACACTTTTCCTGATCCCCCTTTTTTTGGTGGGAGCTTGCATCTTTCACTTTTCAGTGCCCGCAGTTGTGGTGGCACCTGCCTCTAAGGAAACCGCCACTCATGCAGTACCAGGCAATCTCAGGGTTATTCCTACAGAGTGGAGTGTTCGGACCCAAGCCTCAGGTATTGTTTTAGAAAATGACATCCAAGTCGGTGATCAGGTCAAAGAGAACCAAGTTTTGCTGAAGCTTGATACCACTGATATTGAAACTGATCTAGCCCTAGCGAAGAAGTCCCTTGAGGTGGCCCGAAAGAAGAAAGACCTACCTTCCGCCAACGCACTGCAATTGGAAATTGAAAAGCTGAATCTAGAAAAAACAAAGGATTCCATGGCTCGGGGTGTGGTATCGGAGGTTGATCTTCAACGGCAAGAGAAACTCGTTGCTAACCTAGAGGAATTAGTTCGTCTAGATGCGCTCGGGCTTGAGCTTGCAGTTGCAAATGCTAGCACTCACTTGGCTCGCCTAGAGAAAAACTTTCAACGCTGTAATGTTACTGCACCAGTTACGGGTGTAGTTACATTCTCACCATTGCTAGCAGGTTCTCTTGCTGTTCATAATATGGAGGTCTTCCGTGTGCAGTCCGATGAAATGAAACTAGAAGTTCGTATCAACGAAGATGATTTTCACGGTGTTCGTGTGGACGTTCCTGCCAAGGTACGTTTTTACAGCTACGGCAATCGAATTTTTCACGGGCGGGTGACTAAAATTCTGCCTGAGGCTGATGCTGCTACACAGGAGTATCTAGTACATCTAGAGGTTGATATGGGAGGCGAAGCACTCTATGCGGGAATGAGCGGGGAGGCGAGTTTGGTCCTAGGTTCTGCCCCAGATGCTATCGTAATTCCCAGACGTGCACTACTTGGCAATAAGGTTTTTGTAGTAAGTGCTGGACGTGTAAAAGCTCGTGAGGTCCAAATTGGGTTTCTTGGATTGAATAAAGTTCAAATCATTTCTGGTTTGGAGCCTGGTGAGCATGTGGTTGTAGAGAACCTCGATATGGTGCGGACTGGAGGTAGAGTGCGCGTTACCAAATAGCTGCACAATGTCTTCCAACTTTACAATCGGTGTACGCTTCCTGCTGGCCAAGCGGAAGTCGATGCTGATGTCTCTTGCGGGCATCACTTTTGGCGTTGGGTTTTTTATAGTTACTCAGGCTCAGACCAGTGGCTTTGAAGGCTTTTTTGTAAAGACCATCCTTGGAACTAACGGTGCTCTGCGTGTTCGTGAGCGCATTCAAGATACTCTTCGAAGTATGTCCGTGGATGAAAGCGGAGAAGGTTTTCAGATTTCTCACAAAGAGGGTAAGCGTTATGTGGGAGACGTTGCCCAACCTGAATTAGTGGCCGATGCTATTCGGCAGTTTGGTAATGTAGCAGGTGTTTCTAGGGTTGTCACTGGAAGTGGACAATTAGTACTTCGTGGCCAGACTCGACCTGTGCAGGCGTATGGTATTTTGCTGGATGATCACTTAGGGGTCTCTGATTTATCTGAGCAGATTGTCTTCGGCGAACTTTCCGACTTTCGCCGCACCGCTAATGGCGTTTTGCTGAGTCGTTATCTTGCTGAACGCCTTGATGTGGGTCTTGGTGAAAAGATTGTTTTTCGTGCCGCTGGTAAAGCGAGAAAGTTGACCGTGTCTGCTATCTATGAAACTGGTGTGCGGGATATTGATAAGGTACGCCTATTTATTCACTTGCGGACGGCTCGTTCCATCCTTGGCAAGCCTTTCGGGGCATCTTTTTTGCAAGTAAGCCTTTTTGACAATGATCGAGCGCCCCATGATGCACGTCGTATGATAGAGGTTACAAGCCATCATGTGTCCGAGTGGCAGCGTCGTGAAAAGGTTTGGCTCGATGTTTTCAAAATCTTGAGGCTTTCTTCTGCAATAACAGTCTCAGTCATCATTCTGATCTCCGGTCTGGGAATGTTCAGTGTACTAGCAATTATCGTGATGGAAAAAACCCGTGAGATTGCAATTCTTCGATCTATGGGATATCAACGCGGAGACATCTCGAAAATCTTTCTCTGGCAAGGTTTTGTAATAACCTTGTCAGGTACTTTGGCTGGTTGGATCTTTGGCTTTCTGATGACTTTGGGGTTGGCTAATCTTCCTATCAGAATACGTGGAATTTTCTCTACAGATCGGTTCGTGGTGAACTGGTCTCTTTCTCATTACCTAACAGCTGCATTGATTGCTTTTGTTGTGGTGATGTTGGCAAGCTATTTTCCTGCACGTCGTGCAGCTCGTCTTGAACCTGCCGATGTTATTCGTGGCACTAGTGCCTGAAATGATTCATGGCCGATAGCACACCATCCTCCTTTCCCGGTGTTACTCTAGCATGTGAAAAGCTTGAGCGCTTTCTTGGAGAGGGTGAAAATCGCATTCAAATTCTCCGACAAGTGAATTTAGAGCTAAGAAGCGGCTGTATTTACGCAGTTACTGGGCCTTCGGGTTGTGGCAAGAGCACCTTGCTGTATACGCTCGGTCTGCTTGATAGAGAGGATGCAGGAGAGATCTGGATTAATGGTACCAAGGTGAGTGGTGCTACTGATGGAGAACGGACTATCATCCGAAACCGTAATATTGGATTTGTTTTTCAGTTCCATTTTCTTTTGCCTGAATTTTCTGCTCTGGAAAATGTTATGTTGCCCATGATGAAACTTGGTGAACTTACCCACGAAGCTATGCAGATACGGGCAAACAAACTCTTAGATGAGGTCGGGCTTGGAGAGAAATCGAGTCGTCTCGCCAATCAACGTTCCGGTGGCGAGCAACAGCGTGTTGCTATTGCGAGGGCACTTGCCAATCAACCTGACATTCTTTTGGCTGATGAACCCACTGGTAACCTCGATCAGAATAATTCTACCGTAGTAATTGATCTTCTCTGCCGTATGGCTCGGGAACAGGACCAGACTATACTTGTGGTTACCCACAATCCTGCAATTGCTGACGCTTGTGACTACACGCTACCTATGCTTGATGGACAGTTTGTTCCCCGAGATTGACACCTTTATCTTCTCTTCTCCAAGTATATAAGCTTTTCCTAACTTCATGAAATTGCCATTCCAGCGGGTAAGCCAGAATCCTATTCGACGGCGTGCGCATAAGTGCAAAATCACTGCTCTTCGCACTAAGTATCCTGTATATTACAACACCCTAGAGCAGCAAAAGGGGAGTCGCGTCTGGATTGATGACCGAGAGATGATCATGCTCTCAAGTAACGATTACCTAGGACTTACCTACCATCCTCGTGTAATTGAGGCAGGTAAGGCCGCAATGGATAATTGGGGTAGTAGCAGCACGGGGGCGCGTTTGGCAAATGGCTCTCGCAGCTTTCACGAGGCATTAGAAGAGAAGTTGGCGGCTTTCCTTGGCGCAGAGGCCTGCCATGTCAATGTAGCTGGCTATGTCTCTTGTATGTCTGCAATTTGCGGTTTTGCTGAGCGCGGAGACTTGGTCTTAGCCGATAAAAATATTCACTCCTCACTGTGGTCAGGCATTAGCTTATCTGGCGCTAAGCTCGAGAGGTTTAGCCATAATAACCCTGCTGATCTTGAAGATGCGCTCACTCATGAAGATGCTGGCGTGGCGAAGCTCATTGTTTTTGAAGGCATTTATTCGATGGAAGGACATATTTGCCCTTTGCCAGAACTTCTTGAGGTAGCGCGTAATCATAACTGTTTCAGTATCCTTGACGACGCCCATGCTCTTGGTGTCCTCGGTGCGCAAGGTCGGGGAACCGCATCTCATTTCAAGGTGGATTCAGGTGCAGTTGACATTACTTGCGGCAGTTTTTCCAAATCTTTAGCTAGTACAGGTGGTTTTATTGCGGGTGATAGAGCCTTGATCGAATACATGAAAAGTCACGCGAAGCCCACAATTTTTAGCGCGGCCCTATCTCCAGTACAAGCCGCCTGTGCCAGTACGGCTTTGGATATTCTTCAGGAGGAGCCTGAGCACCTTGCCCAGCTTTGGAAGAACGTAGAAACCTATAATGAAATCCTACGGGAATTCAAGTTGGATACTTGGGGCAGTCAGACTCCAGCAATCCCCATCGTTTTGGGAACGAAAGAACGAGCCTATTACTTTTGGAAGGCTCTGAGAGAGAAGGGTATTTTCACTGTGATATCAGTTGCTCCAGGTGTACCCCCTGGTAAGGACCTTATCCGTACTGCCGTATCTGCTCGTCATTCTGAAGAGGATTTTGAACAGATTGCTGAAGCCCTTCAGCACGCCGTTAAGCAGGCTTTATAGTTCAAGCCTAGTTGCGATCTTTTGCTTCGTGGGCTTTTTTTCGAGCAACACCTCTTTTTCGGATTTCTTCAGAATGGTAGTGCATATTCACATCTGTGATATCCTGTTTTATATTTTCTGGAACCTGAAATTGCTTTCGTAGGTTAGTGAGCTCTTTACTAAGGCGTTTGGTGATTTCTGCGTACGCCGGTCTACCAAAGTGGTTTTTCATTTCCAACGGGTCGGACTGCATGTCATAAAGTTCCCATTCGTCGAGGTCGTAGAAGTTCATCAGCTTATAGCGGCCGTCGTATACGCCTTCGTGACGGTGGACCATATGCCAACCTGGATATTCGTAGTAGTGATAGTAATGATATTTTCGCCAGTTTTTGGGTTTTTTACCTTTAAGGAGTGGGACGAGGCTGGCTCCTTGCATGTCTTTTGGGAGGGGTGCACCGGCCATATCGAGAAAGGTCTGTGCAAAATCAAGGTTTGAAACGAGATCGTTGTTAACACGGCCAGTTTGAGTCACTCCTGGCCAATCAACCAGTAGGGGAGTGCGGTAGGACTCATCGTACATAAAACGCTTATCAAACCAGCCATGTTCTCCTAGATAGAAGCCTTGATCACTAGAGTAGATAAATACTGTATTTTCATTGAGATTATTGGCGAGAAGGCATTCTCGGAGCTCTCCAACGCTATCATCCACTGAACGTATGCATCGCAGATAGTCTTTGATATATCTCTGGTACTTCCAGCTGATAAGCTCTTTACCTTTGAGGTTGGCTTTCATGAAGGCATTATTTTTAGGTTGGTACGCAGCATCCCATTTAGCTCTCTGCTCTGGGTTCATGCGTTTGAATGCCCATCCAAGGTTGCCCGTGTCATCGTGTTCTTTGACTTTTAGGTCACGACCTAGGGTCATGGTTTTCGAGATCGTCATGTCTTGATTTTTCGCAGCAGTACCTCGGTTGCCATAGTCGTCAAATAATGTTGAGGGTTCAGGTATTTTGATGTCATCGAAAAGAGTTAAGTATTTCGGAGCTGGGTCCCATGCACGATGTGGTGCTTTGTGTTGGACCATTAGAATAAATGGTTTCCTTTTGTCTCGTTGTGAGCTGAGCCATTTTTTGGCTTTATCTGTTATTATTTCACTGACGTAGCCGGTTTCACGATGGCGGCCATTCGAAGTAATGAAGTCGGGGTTGTAGTAACTACCCTGCCCGGGTAGGACTTCCCAGTGATCGAATCCTGTTGGTTTACTTGCTAGGTGCCATTTGCCGATAATTGCTGTTTGGTAACCGGCCTTTTGCATCAATTTTGGAAAAGTCTGCTGGGAGCCATCAAATTTGGTGGCTTCATTTTTATAGAATCCGTTTAGGTGGCTGTACTTACCCGTCAAAATAGTGGCCCGGCTTGGGCCGCAGATTGAGTTGGTAACCATGCAACGGTTGAATCGCATGCCTTGCTTGGCGATACGATCCAAATTAGGGGTAGGGGCAACTTTTGCGAGGTGTCCACCATAGGCACTAATAGCCTGAGTGGCGTGATCATCAGAAAATACAAATACAATGTTGGGCGTTCCTGAGAGCCCTAGATAAGAAGCAAGTAGGCAAAGCGGGAGAAGGAGGTGATATTTGTATGAGAGCATAATGAAGGTAGTTTCTAATTAGAGGTGATTTTTCCATTCCTATGAAGGAGATCTTTGATTCTACCTAGTTGTCTTTCTGATCAGTTCGGTGGCCGCCTCTTCCCATGTGGGCAGTTCTGCTGTTCGGGCCTGTTCAGCTAGGGTTTCTAGTGAATTTGGATGAGTGATGAGTTTGTGGAGTTTGTCAGTAAGGGAGGAAGGGTCTTCAATGTCGAATATCTCGACCCCTCCATAGTTTGCATTTTCTTGGATACAGGGAAGGTTACTCGCTAGTACTGGTCTCCCTTCCCATAGTGATTCGATGACAGGTAATCCACAACCCTCTGCTAAGGATGGAAAGAGGCAAAGGTGGGTGTTTGCATACAGTTTGCGCAGTTCGGTTTCGTTAGGAGCCTTGTGCCAGAAAACATGGTGTCCGGCCTTGCGGAGCTCGCGAATACGGTCAACTACAGGCGCCCCGAAGTGCTGATTTTTACGTCCAGCTATATGTAGATGAAAATCTAACCCCTGTTTCCAGAGGGTCTCACATGCGTTTAGACTAAGGTTTTGGTTCTTGCGTGGTTCAAGTATTGCTACCTGGAGTAACTGTAGCGGTCTGCTAACAGAGTATTTAGACTTGTTACGTTGCATGCCGTCGTAGTCTGCACCCCATTGCAGGTTTCCAGTCAGAGGCATATTTTCAATTTGGAGCCACTTCCAGTAGCCCAGTAAGTCAACTTCACTTGCTTTGGAGACCGCCAACACCTGGTTGAAGGCGATGCCGATAAGTTTCATGTAGTGGGGGTGCCTAGCCACACTGTCGGGCCAAGTAATTTGTGGAAAGCGGATTGGGATGACGTCGTGGAAGATTGCGACTTTGTATCCGCGAAATTCTTTGGCCCATGTCATGAAGCCTGGTCGGTCATGCTCTTCAAAGATTTCGGGAGTTATAAACAAGCCCTCATTTGAGATAGGGTTACGGTCGCTCCTAGAGTTGAAAGTTTTCAAGCGTTTGTCCCACTTAACCAGAATGACGTTTTGACCAGACTTTTGTAGTTCATCCACCATACGGTCAGATACCCGTTTTATACCAGAAGCAGGGTAGTTCTTTTTGCCGGTCTTTGTTGTATCCCAGTAAATCATCGTAGCTTAATCTGCGTGTTCGATGAGTAAGCTTCCCAATGCTGCTGCGTTCTTGCTGATATCGAAATTTTCCTGAATCCAATGTCGCGCTTGGCTTTTGATCTTATCCAGA
Source organism: uncultured Opitutia bacterium (assembly GCA_913048125.1). GTDB lineage: Bacteria > Verrucomicrobiota > Verrucomicrobiia > Opitutales > JABJCN01 > JABJCN01. The sequence goes on from CAJWWL010000046.1 coordinate 10,505, forward strand.
TTTGGGCGTTTGTAGAGCGTGATCAGAGTTTCAGCCCAAGTGTTGACATCTTTTGGGATGATAATTCCTGTCTGATTGTGTTTGATCGCCTCTAGCGCACCTGGCGCTGGAGATGTTAGTACCAAAAGCTGGTGTAACATTGCTTCTGCGATGACATTGGGCAGACCATCCCTGTCTCCATTTCTAGCGACTTTTCCAGTAAAAAGAAAGATATTGGAACGGTGGTATGCTTCTTCGACCTGCGTGTAATCTAGGCGACCTCTGAAGCTTAAGTATGAGCTTAGTCCTCTCCGTTGCGATTCTCTTTGTAGTTTCTCTTTCAAAGGGCCGTGTCCGACGATTTCTGCCCGAAAAGGAACTCTTTTTTTGGCCAAAACTTCAAATACTTCCAATTGGAATAAAAAATCTTTCTTCTCAACGAGTCGCCCAACGCTTAGGATGTGCATTTCTGATTTTCGTGGATGGTCTTCCGTAATCTTGGATTTAAGATTTACCCCTCTACGTACAAGGTGTAGGCGATCAGAATTTGCTCCGGTTTCGAGCAGTTGTTCACGGGTGGCATGTGTGGATGTACGGATAAAACGAGCATGGCGCATCTTTTCGTCTAATAGCCAGTCTCCGCCATGTTTGAAGACATCGTAAGCGTGTGCTTCCATTGAGTAGGGGAGGCCTGTAAGTTGATGTAATGCGAGTGCTGCTGCTGCTGGCATTGTTCCCCAAGTGGCATGAATTAGATCTGGGGGCTGCCGACAAATTGAGTCGGCTTGGTGCAAAGCCCAGGCAAAGCCCCAGAAATTTTCAAGCCAGTTCTGAACCATGGGGAGCCTTCGACTTAGAACTAAGCTTAGAATGTGCCTGAAGACTAACGGTTTGCTTACTATCCAACTTGGAATGCTAGCCAAAATTGTTGGTAAATTTTGTAGGTTTGAGGTTGGTATTGGCTTGGCCTCGAAAATTCCCGATCCACCCCAAAGCGAACGAACATCAAGTTGTAGGGGTTGTGTACGAAGGAAGGATACCTCACGCTGCAAAAATGTTTCGCTAAACCTTGGGAAGGTAGTGGCGAGGTAGAGGATTTTCTTGCGCGGCGTGGAGTCCTGCATGGTCTGCCGGAGTCCCTCTATTCAGATGAGCTTAAACGGTCTTGGATTTACCGACGCGATTGCTTTTCGATGTCTTCCTTGCCGATTGGATTCGTTCTTGCGCGCTCCCATTACTAGATTGGTCTGCAGGCTCAGGTAAATCCGTGCGGTCATAGTCGAAGGCAAGCTTGATTTCTTCGGCAACAGCAGTCTTTTCACCATCAACGGAGATATTTCCATGGAAGAGTCCAAGGGGGTGACGGATATTGCGAGGACGAATCTGGAGTGTGAGTATATCCCCAGGTTTACAGACTCGGTGGCAACGTACGCCATCGCATGATGCAAAATAAATCGAGTTGGCATCTACGTCTTGCTGGAGTCGATCATCATTGGCGGCAAGTAGATAAAAGACTGCCAGCTGCCCAAGTGCTTCGATCATGATCGAAGCAGGGAAAACGGGTCGGTTCTTGAAGTGCCCCTGCAGGAAGCTTTCGGTCCCTTTGATTATGTATGTACCAGTTGCTTCACCTTGACCGATAGAAGCGGTCTCCAGAAAGAGAAAGGGGTCTTGATGTGGGAGTATGGCAGCAATCTCTTCGATTGGAAACTTGCGGCGGTTTTGCTCAGGAGCCTCGCCTTTAATTTTAGCCTCCATGAATGAATTGATATCACCTATTGTACGAAGGTCACGAAGTTCTTCGTTATCGAAAGAAATCTGGAGTGTCTTCTCTAGGAGCATAACAATCTCAAGCATGGTAAGCGAGTCGATGCCAAGTTGCTCCATCAAGTTGGTGTCATTTTTCCCCTCGCGAAGTTTGGGGCGTAATTCGGGTTCAAGAAAGCGCTCTATGACCCCCATCACGATGACTGAAACTTGTTCTGTCTGCTTTTCTTCTCGGAATAGGACTGCAGCCTCAAATGTACCAGCAGGGCAACGCTTGAGCTCTTCCCGAAGCTCTTGTCTTTGTTCTTCTGTAAGGGTGGTTGTAGACATTTTTTATGTGTTCGGGACTTTTTGGTATTTGACCTTTAGTTTACTGCTTTCCATCTCCGTAAACTTGTCGTTTTTAGTCAATTGGAATTACCAATACTAATCCAAGCTTTATTTTTCCCCCCTACTTGGCAAAATACATCCTTTATTCTTCACCATGAGTACCATTCTTACCTGTGCCCAGCCATCTGGCACTCTCACGCTCGGAAACTACCTCGGTGCCGTTCGCAATTGGGCGGCATTACTTCCAGGTAACGAATGCTACTTTGGGATTGTCGATCAACACGCAATCACGGTGGATTATTCACCGTCAGAATTACGCCAAAATTCCCTTCGTTGCGTGGCTCAATACATTGCATGTGGTCTTGACCCTGAAGCTGCTCATATCTTTTTGCAGAGCCATGTGATTGGTCACACTGATTTAGCTTGGGTGCTTGGTTGTCTTACACCAGTGGGAGATTTATTGCGAATGACGCAATTCAAAGACAAGACATACACAGCCGGTTCTACTGACGATAATCTTGATTCCACAACTTCACAGGTATCTCCTGTTTCTGGTAAGCCCCAGCCAAAGCCTTTAGTGAATGGCGGTCTTCTCTTTTATCCCGTGTTGATGGCTGCTGATATATTATTGTACAATGCAGATGTTGTTCCGGTTGGAGAGGACCAGAAGCAACATCTTGAGCTATGTCGTGACCTTGCTCAGAGATTTAATAACTACTACTCCGAGACATTTACTGTTCCTGAGCCACATATCGGAGAAACTGGCGCACGCATAATGTCTCTGCAGGACCCCACCAGTAAGATGTCAAAGTCTGATACGAATGAGCGGGCGACCCTCTTTATTCTCGATACTCCAGAACAAATTAAAAAGAAAATCATGAGTGCTGTTACTGATTCAGAGACGGTCATCGCCTATGATCATCAACGTCCGGGAGTCAGCAATCTTCTGGAGATATATGGGGTGTTAGTTGGTCGCGCACCTCAAGATCTTGCTTCTGATTTCGAAGGTAAGGGTTACGGAGATTTGAAGACTGCACTAACTGATGTCGTAGTAGAAACCTTGGCTCCCATTCGTCACAAATTTGACGAACTTATGGAGAATAAGGACTTTCTGAAGAATGTCCTTAAGTCAGGTGCTGAAGCTGCTCAGGTTCGAGCGTGGAAAGTGCTCTCAAAAGTCAAGCGCAAGGCTGGTTTCGTTGAGCCTCTAAGAAGGAGTTAATTCAGGCGCTATTTACCAAAGCCAGCGTAAGTTAATGTCAAACACATGGAAGGACATCCCATAGGATTTATCATGGTCGTTTCCTCCAACAATAATATCCGCATCTAAGTCGCCAGTGAAGATGTGTCTGTATCCGCCAGTAAGCGAGAGGTGGTCATTAAAGCCTACACCAAGCCCTAGAAACAACTGTGCGGCGAGGTTGAATTCAGAGGCGTCGAAACTGTGTGTCGTATCCACCGATTTATCTGCCGAGACATGGACTCCGCCAAGTCCTCCGCCAGCATAGATTATGAAGTCCGGACTCCAGTAGTCCATCCCATTTGTATTTGAGGCAGTGCCTCCAAAATACTGAGTGAAGCGATAGTTGGCAAAGATAGGCATAGCTTGTCCGTCGACCTTGCCAATACCATCCATCGTAGTAAAATTGAAGCCAGTGGTCCCTAGTTCTAATTCCAAGGCGTGGCCGCTAAGAAAATACCTACTATTTAAAAATTCATAACCTCCGCGAATGCTGATGCCTGCTCCCATAGTGGTTTCTTCGCCTTGGACCTGTGCTTTTGTAAAGGTGGGACTGACGCTGAGGAAAGGTGACCCTTTCGTCGTGACGCTGAACACTAGTCCAATCGATAATATTAAAAATGCCTTTTTCATAGAGGATGCGTCAAAAGGTTGATAGTTTTTGAGCTATTGAAACTTTGGTATGTCGAACGAAGAGACCTTACCTTTATAAAATCTGACTCGTCCTTGAAGGGTATTGCCAGAAGGCAGTTTTCCGATGTAGAGCCAATAATTATCAACTCTCAATTTTATGGATTTCTTCTGTGCGTATGGCTTGCCTAAGACTTGCTCCACTTGGCCTGATGCCATACCCTTCTGAATCTTGAGCCAGTTCTCTGGTTTGGTCCAAGCGCCTTGTGCTGGACGATTTGTTGAGCTGAAGCCATTACGTAGTTCTTCAATCAGTGAGTTGCCGCTGGATTTGATATTACCGATGATTCCCTTCGTGTTCTCTGATGGTGACTTGGGTCGATCAAAAGCCAATGGTTCGCTAGGTGGGCGCGGGGGTTCAGGACGAGCTTCAAGCTTTGCAAGTCGGAGTTCAAGGGCTGCAACTCTTTGTTTGAGAGCACTAACCTCCTCCATGAATGATTTTGTCGTCGGTGCTTGTTGCGCCGAGAGAGTGGCGCATGCAATGAGTCCACCAAGAAATAATGTTAACCGTATCATGTTGTAATTTTCCTGTCTACGTTAAGAAGCCTGAAAAGTTGAAAATTGCCAATTTAAATTAACTTTCGGGCGACTTTCATGATATTTTCTGGAGTAATACCAAGCTCTTCCATAACTACATCACCTGGTGCGCTGATCCCAAAACGATCAATTCCAATCACCCGACCCTCTAATCCCGTGTATTTGTGCCATAGACCGGTTACGCCGGCTTCGATGGCAATTCGACTAATACAACTGGCTGGTAGGATTTCTTCTTGATAGTCCGCGGGTTGGCGATCGAATCGCTCCATGCAGGGCATCGACACCACCCGTACGCCATCACCTATTTCTGCTGCAGCGGCCATCGCATGCTGCACTTCGCTTCCAGAGGCTAGTATAATAAGCTTTAGCTCGCTGGATTCTTCCTTGGCGATGTAGCCACCCTTTCGGACTCCTCTCCTGCGAACTGTAACGGAAAGGCCACTAATCGCAGGTACATTCTGTCGGGTGAGTATGAGTGCACTGGGACCGTCCGTGCGTTCAATCGAAGCTGCAAAGGCTCCCGCGGTTTCCTCTGCATCAGCTGGGCGAAGTACGTCGAGATTTGGGATACAGCGTAGAGCGCTCGTGGTCTCTACTGGTTGATGAGTCGGCCCATCTTCCCCAACGCCTACTGAGTCATGGGTCCAAATATAAAAAACTGGTAGGCCAACAAGAGCAGCGAGTCGAACCGACGGACGCATGTAGTCAGAGAAGGTGGCGAAGGTTGCTCCTGAGCAGCGGAATATACCATGGTAGGCGTATCCATTCATTATTGCCCCCATAGCATGTTCGCGAATACCGAAGAGGATGTTGCGTCCGGAGGGATTTTCGCGTGAGAAATCCCCGGCGTCAGCAAGATAGTTTTTGGTGGAACCATGCAGGTCTGCGCTTCCACTAACAAGTAGTGGCATCTGGGCAGCTATCGCGTTAAGTGCTTTGCCTCCAGTTGCTCTTGTTGCCGCAGCATCTGCTGAAAACTCAGGAATTGCTTCGTCGAGATTGGTCGGCACTTCATTGTCGAGTCCAGCCCTTAAGAGTGCCGCCTTCTCTGGGTTAGCAGCCTCCCATTCATTGAAGGTAGAGGTCCATTGGTCTTGTGCTTGTTGCAGCTTCTGGGCATGCTTAGAGAAGTAGGTTCTTACTTCTTCAGAAACAAAGAAGGTTTCGGCAGGCAGACCGAGCCCCTCTCGGGCGGCTTCCGCAAATTTTGCTCCACCTTCTCCATGACCTGCGGCGGTGCCAGCTACTTCAGGGATGCCACGGCCAATAACAGTTTTAATTTCGATAAACTGAGGTTTGCCCGATGTGGCACTTCTGGCCTTATCGTATGCTGCCGCAAGGGCATCAAGATCATGACCATCCTGGACCAAGTGCGTGTCAAAACCATAGGATTGGAAGCGTTGGCAGGTATCCTCGCTTTGTGTAGCCTCTGCCATGGCATCTAAGGTCACATCATTTGAATCGTATATTAGAATAAGATTGTCTAATCCGAGGTGCCCCGCGAGGGCTGCAGCCTCCGCTGCAACACCTTCTTGTAGGCAGCCATCTCCAGCAAGAGCAACAACCTTGTTGTCGAAAATGATGTGCTCTTCGGTATTAAATTTGGCTGCTGCCATCTTGGATGCCATAGCCATACCAACCGCGTTGCCGACACCTTGACCAAGTGGGCCGGTTGTCGACTCTACTCCGGGGGTCTCTCCAAACTCGGGGTGGCCTGGAGTTTTACTGTGAAGTTGGCGGAAATTTCGTACTTCACTTATAGAAAGGTCGTAGCCACTGAGGTGGAGCCAGCTGTAGAGGAACATGCTGCCATGGCCAGCTGATAACACAAATCGGTCGCGGTTGATCCATTCGGGATCGGCTGGATTGTAGCGCAGAGCATGCCCGAAAAGGACTGCTCCCATTTCGGTGGCACCTAGTGGTAAGCCTAAGTGGCCAGAGCTACAGGCGTGAATTGCATCGATGGAAAGGCCGCGCGCAATTGTACAGGCCTGAGCAAGAGAATGTTTATCCATGGTTGTTGTAT
>CAJWWL010000047.1 GCA_913048125.1 uncultured Opitutia bacterium
ATATGAAGAACACTTAAGGCTATCAATAAATGGTGCTGTTGTGGCGTATCTCAATGTAGAGAAAATTACGAACCTCTGTTCGCATATGCAATTCGTCAAGGACGTTGAATTTCGAGCTTGAAGAAGCTTCTGGGGTTTTCGTTGGCGTCCAGTATTTGTTTTTGGTTGTCAGTGCCTGAATGACCAGTGGTGTCTAATAGATTGCCGAATGGAGTCCAGCCGTCCACTAGGTTGGAGGACCAGTAGAGTTGGTATAGGCGATTGGATAGGGTGGGGAACTCAAGAACGAGAGAACCGTCACTGTCCGCATGGAGGCTGATTTGAGGCTGAGACGAAGCATCTCCCTTAGTGGGTTCCAGACCAAGCAGGAATTCGTGAAGGTTGTTCACGCCGTCTCCGTCAGGATCACCCTGTGGACCATTTCGGGGAAGAGTTGAGCCGTCGTCTGCTGTAGAGAGTCCATGCTCAGCTTCCCATGCATCTGGGAGACCGTCATTATCGCCATCATTTGTGGAGGCAGAGATTTCAAGTGCTAGACTGAATGTCTTGGCAGTACTTTCGATCTCGAACTGTTGAGTCTGTGCCTGATTGCGCATGGGTATGGTTTCAGGTTCAAATGAGCCCTCAGTGTGGTCTGTAGCCTGAAGGTTGGGTTGGCTGCCGACGAGTCCATTTCCTGAGTAATGCAGTGCAGCAGTGACAGAGGCATTGAAGGTCTTATTGGCCAAGCCCAGTCGGGAGCCATCGTCCACCAATGGTTTTAGGTGGGCTTGTCCATTGAGGAGTAGATCGTAGAGGTTGGGTGAAAGACCAAAGCGAATGTATAGGCTCTCTACCTCATCGGTGAGGCTGTAGGCAGCGTGGATTCTATCTGCTGTGTCAGCAAGGGAGAGGGTTTTCGTGATGTGCCCGTCCGGGGAGGTTAGTGTCCACGCGGCGCCTTCTGCTGGGGTGACTGAGTAGAGTTCGTTGACGTAGTCTTTTTCGGGTCCTTTAGCCCACCAGTCCTTGAAGGCCGATGTGCGTCGAGCGTCGACTTGATCTCCTAGGTTGTTGGAAGTGCCTTCGAATTCGGTATCACTTCCAGAGTAACTCATGTAGTTGCCTACTACCTGATATGTCTTGCCGTTGGTAGAGTCACGCGCCCATGCGGCAACGAGGCGTCCGCCCACTGGCTCAATGATGGCAAAGATGCGTGAGTTGCTGAGGAGGTGTTCGGGCTGTCCGTCGAGGTCTACATCAACAGACGTGGCCGTTGCTTGATTTGGTGGGTTTTGGGTCCATGCATCAACATGAGCATAAACGGAAGCGAATCGGATTTGTGAGTGGTGGTTTCTGGACCCTAAAGAAAGGCTTTGTTGGCTAATGTCAGGCCAGACATATTCTCCCGTACTGTATTTGGTTAGGTCATTGTTGGTCTGTTCGTGGAAGGCAGTCAATTGAACTGATGTCTGGGCTGTAGTACGGGCAAGCAGGCTGGCCAACGAGTCCTTGTTGGTGATTTCATATGCGGCATCCCATGCTAGATCAGCAAGCTTTCCGTCTTGTGCTCCCTGGGTGCCAAAAGCATGGGGTAGCGCGGTGCCAGGTCGACTTTCAAAAACTTTATTTTTGAGGCCTTCCTCTATGCCATTGAGACCATTGTACCAGTTGTCGTAATCGTCTTCTGTTGCGTGTTGGAGCCAATCATGGGCGACTGTTGGAAGATCGGGACTACCCCGATCGATTACGTGCCAACTGTCCCCATTGCCGTCGCTATTGATATCGACTTGGCCTCCAGCAATTTCCTGAGGTGTGGATATTCGAATCCAAGGCTTGTTCGCAGCCCAGCGTAGAGAGGTGTCGTAGGCAGAGGCATTATTCCAGTCCCGCATTTCGTCCCAATGATGGTACAGAACGATCACTTGGTCCTGCGTTCCGCTTCTTGCCTTTCTGTGATAGAGACGCCGCAGAGCAATGGGCAGTCCATGGTCGTGATTCTGGTAGCGGTAGCGGCTTGCTTGTTCGTTGATGAGGAAGCAATTGATGCCGTGGTAACGATTGAGGCGGTAGCCGTCGGCGGAGAGGGCGGCTTGTCTGCCTTGCCAGAGCCAGAAGTGACGCATCTGGTCGATAAAGGTGTAGTTAAAGCCCATGGAGGCGATTTTCCTAAAACTGATGTCGTCCGCAACGCGTTCCGGATTCCAGAGCACATTTGTAGAGGGAAGAGCGTGGTAGATGCGTTGAAAAAACTGCCCAGCAAGAGTGGTGCTGTCGAGATTGAATTCATCGGTGAAGTACCTTGGGATGTGGTCTGCAAATGTGGTGCCTAGAAGGCTGGCTCGGCCATCTTGCGCCAGAAGAGAGAGCTGGTCGTTGAAGGTTGGACCATCTAGCCAAGGTTTTTCTGCATCGGGGTTCACTGCAGCCCATTGGATTGCTGAGGCAAGCGTAGGCGTGATATGGAGGGCGAAAGGTTGGTTGAACGCTTGGTGTGCGTCGAGGGTACGATGGTAGCCGGTTGAGTGTCCCGTGTTAATTAAGGGCTGGATTTCACTCCCAGCTAGAATGGCGTGATTTGCATGCAGAAGAAGAATGGCCTTGGCGCATTTTCCTTGGTCTGGATATCGGCCAGCTGAGTCTACCTCAATATGACTACTGAGTTTTCCATTTGCAGCAATGTGAGCCTGGGCTGACCAATAGTCTTCCGAGAGCCAATCGTCGTAAATCGTGTCACGTAGATCGTTACGGCCACCAATATCGCCTCCGCCTCCCTCATTCTGTGTGCCGTCCTTGGTAGTGAAGACTTGATATCGAAGTTTGGTAGATCCATTCCATCCGGCGTCAATAAGTGCCTGTCTGGAGATCGAGAACTCAGCTGCGTCGAGTTGTGAGTTGAAGTAGGCCTCGCCGAATCCGTTTGGATTCTCACGCCCTCTTGCGACCACCCCTGCATCAGAGAGATTTTCGTTTACGGCGTTGGTGTTCTGGGTCGGATCGAGGTCTATGAACACACGCCCATGTCCTGAATGGTAACATGCGACTACGGCTTCCCAGCGCATGTCGGTGCGAATATCTAGCTCGTCAGGAAGCGCAGATTCTCCGCTGTTGGTGTTGCCGGTGTCGATGACGACATATAGGTCGAGGCGACCCTCTTCTGCGTACGGTTGGAGATCATGAAAGTCGAAGCGAAAGTAGAAGTTGCCGTCGGAGCCTCCATCACGTGCGTAAAATGCTACGATATCGCGTGAGGAGTCAAAGCCATCCCCTCCGCTGAAAGTATCCCCATCTTGAGCGTTTGTGCCATCACCCTCGAATTCATCTAGAGCAACGAGGTCATTAGGGGTCCAGTCGGTGAAGGCGTTTTCGTTGATGGCAAGCCCATGCTGCTCCCTTTTACCTAGACCAATGATTATGCTGTCAGGGGTCAGAGTTACTGACTGATCACTGACCAGAGGACGAGTTCCACTTGCTTGCTCCTGCGTGTTGGTAAATCCATCATTGTCTGGATCTGCGTAAGCAAGCTGATCTTCAGAACCGTCTCCAGGTTCGATAGTTCTTAGGTTGTCTTGTCCGTTGTCAAGCGGGTCAAGTCCGTTGGAGGTTTCCCAACCATCAGTGAGACCGTCCCCGTCGGTATCGCGGTTTAGGGGGTCGGTTTCTGTCCACGCTTCACCGGAATCATAGGTTCGGTTTCGGTTTGTGTCACCGTTTACGAGTCCGTCTGAGTCAAGATCTTCACCATTGCCATCGCTTAGGCCATCCCCGTCTGTATCAGGATTGTTTGGATCTGTTTCAAGCCAGTTCTCCCCATCATCCATTTTGCCGTTTGGCCAGGTTGATCGGGAGTGAGGATTGTTTTCGGAGGGAGATAGGGGAGCTCCGTCACCATCCACCCAACCGTTATGAACTCTTGTTTCAAACTGTTGCCCGTTAGACCACATCGGGTTGTAGCTATCCTCGATGCCATCTGGTATGCCGTCTCCATCGGTGTCTGGGTTGTTTGGGTCCGTAGTGGAACCTTGTATTCTGTCCGTACGACTGCGGTCGTAGTTGTAACCTGGAATACTGTAGTTGTCTGGGACCGTATTGTAGAATGGGGGATCGTAGTCGGCAGCAAAGTTTGGTGTTCCGTCACCATCGGTATCGCGAGAGGCGATGGTCCCTTGGTCAAAGATATTGTCTCCATCACTGTCAGTAAAGGGTTCTGACTGTTCCCCGGGACTATGGACGCTGTTTCCATCGCTGTCGCGAAAGTCAAATAGTAGGTTTTTGGCACCAAGGTTTTCAGTTGTTTCTGTATCCGGATCATCCAGTCCACTATCCGTAAATGTTTCTCCTAACGAATCCTGAGCAAGTCCCCGCCATCCAAGTTCCAGTGCATCAGGTAGGTGATCACCATCGCTATCTGGATTGAGCGGGTCGGTCTGGCCATAGGCTTTGTGGGTATGTACTTGAGCGTGTGTCCATGAGTCAGGATTCCCCTCTGGGAGATCTTTGCGCCCTAGTTCATCTGCATCGGACAGACCATCGTCATCATCATCAGGGTCGTTGGGGTTTTCTGGATGGATCTGTAGAAAACGTACCCGGATATTACGTCTTTCCGTAGCTAGAATCTCACCATCTTCTATGGCTCGTGCTTCTACGAGTAATCTGGACCTGCCCTCTGGTATTTCTGACCAGAGATAGTCCCATAGTTTCTTACTTCCTGAGGTTCGGGACTCTGAAAGTTCAATTTTACCAGAACCTCGTTCCCATATCAATTTAAGGTCTTGAATCCCTTTATCTGTCTCAATCCTGATTGGATTTTGGCGTTCTGCAGAACTGGGTTCAGGAATGTCGGGTAGTAATATTTCAAAGGGCTTTCCATCACTGTCGAAGGATGGTGGGGTGGTGATGTTGAGGAAGGTCTTGTTTGAGGGGAATGCTTTGACGAGTCGATCTGCCTTTAATTCAAGCCCGTTGCGGTGGTGGGTTACTTCAACATGATGGAGGAAATTAGCATCTCCGTTATATAGATGGGGCAGAGGGAAGGCGAGTGCATGGTAATCATCAGTTTCGTTCCATGAGATTTTATAATCTGTTGGATCTTGGGTCGTGGCTCCTTCGGGCGAAGTACTTTGGCGACTGGCAATCTTAATCAGGAATTCATCAATTAGTTGGCTTTCGTTGTAGCCCTCAGCAAGAGCTTTTGAGAAGTAGGCTTTCATCTCATATTCTTCATTCACGATATCCCCGTTTCTAGGAGGCCAAGCAATGAATAGGTGAGTGTCTGGCCCGTTTGCTATCAGATTTCTCGTCAGAGTCGTATACCAGTTAGTTACATCATCACTCGTACTAATTGTTGTACCGAAAGAACTTTCTGCCGAAGAGGATGCTTCACTGAGCCTAACATGGATTCGGGCGATTTTGTTTCCCGATGGGATATTTGCGTAGTTAAAGCGCCACTCCAATGGGTAGTCGCTCTGGATATTTGCGGAGGGGTGGGCTTCGCTTGCCCGTACCCAATTTCCCAGTCCGTTGCCGTTTGATGATCCCGTTTGGTCATCATCATTTGGTCCGGCACCATCATCAATACAGTACCAGACTGCTCTTACCGTTCGGTCTGTACGCACCACGACTCCATAAGAAGCGCCTTGTAAGCTTTCTCCTTCAACGGGATAGACGATTTCTCCAGTAGGTCTTCGGGTGTCCAGATAAAAGGTCTGGGTGAAAGTATTGTAGAGACTCGCTCGGTTGTCTCGCTTCAAAAAGGCTCGAGCTCTTAGAATGTGGAAACCTTCATCTAGTCCAGTTTCGGTCAGGAAAGTCGTCTGGTCTGCGGCCTTTGCATAATCATTGTGAGGGAAGTAGGTGACCGTATTGGAGTTGAAGTTATTAACTTCGAAGACTGTCGTCATACCTAGTTTTTCTGATACCTCAGTCGCACCTGAGGGAAAAATACTGGCTAAAGGAGAGCCATTAGAGGAAGTGCGGAATATAGACAACTTGTAGCGAAGTTCACCACTTGGCTTAGGTTCGATTGTCCCCTGAAACCAACTTCCTCCTCCAGCGTCGTGGGAGTATTGAAGTGTGAATGTGCGAGTGGTTCCTGTGCCCTCACCACCGCCACCTTCTGGATTAGACCCATCGGTGGTGTAGTACCCGCGGACAAGGTAACCATCTAGGCCACTGTTGGCCTTGGTCCAGAAGGTAATAGCTTCATCCGTCTCATTGTATTGCGGAGTATTTCGATCTTCTACCGAGGCAGTTGGTGCATGCCAGAGAAAAGCTGCGGTGTTGGCTGGTGTGGCATTGTCTCCACCAGATTGGACAACAGATAACTCGTTCGACCCAATTACTGTGGTCCAGGTCTCTGCTCCCGAGGAACCGATGTTGCCACGTGCTGAATCTTCAGCAGCAAATTTCTCAGGACCTTGTCGGTGCTTGAAGGTGGGTTGTTCATAGCCAAGAAAGACGTCAGTGCTGACTGCAGGTGGGTTGTCTCGCTTGGCCGGGTCGGTATTTCCTTCGGGTTGCCAAGCATTCAGGTCAATGCCTCCATCTAGTTTTACCAGAATGTTCTCAGCTGAACCGTCGGCTCGAAAAGTGAAGCGCAGATTGGAGCCATCGGTCACGCGAGGCACGCTAGTGGCGTACGCATAGTCGGTAGTGTCCTCATCTGATACGCCTTGTGGGTTAAAGCCCGGATCTCCATCAGGCCCGTCTCGTCTTTCAACCTGAATACGTCCCACGGGTTGACCATCTTGGTGGATCGTAATAGGATCTCCCCCAGCGTTGTTCCATTGGGGAGCTGACTCCGGAGTGCGCCATGAAAAGATGTAATATCCTCCGGGGGGGACTACAACCTGATTTAGATTTGAGGCGTAGGTGTAGAATCCTACTTGCCCCGTACCATCGGGACCACGTGCATATTGGAAGAGGTATGCATCTGCTTGAGTGCCTGCTTGTGAAGGAAAAGAAGTGCTGAAAGACCTGGCTTGTCCGGAGGCGTAGTTGTCGTTGATGAGGATCAACATGGTGACGCCATCTGGATCGCCCATGCTTGGGTTCTCCCGCTTGTCGACTCGCTCGTAAGCCACAAAGTCATCATCGCTCCATCTACCAATCTGGTAACCACGAGCGAAGTCTTGGTGAAGTCTGGCGAGGTTGGGCAACCGAGTGTCACCAAATTGTCCTAGGAAAGCAGTATTTGCATGTCTGGGAAATGCGCCTCCACTTTGGCTAAGAAGGCCGGCGTGGTAATTACCGTCAGTGTAGACCAGTGGTATCCCAGCACGTGTGAAGTAGAAAGCGTGCTGGAGTTCGCGTCGCGCAGCATAATCGTTGTCGTGGCTTTGTGCGTGCATTACGCTAACTGCTGGATGGAAGCCTCCCCAACCGGGTTGGTCAAAGCCACTAAGCCCCTGACTAGGATTGCCGAGTCGACTATTAAACTGGCTGCGTAGATCGTTATCAACGAGTCGCATGCCCGATTCAATATAGTCGTGATAACCGGGGGGGCTTCCAAGATGTTCACCAAAAAGCATGGCATCATCTCGGGGTTTTTCCGTATCGAACACGGAATCACGGTGGTTGCCGTCGAGATAGCCACGAGTGAGGTTGAATTGACGTTGAATCTGGCCGGTGTAGCCATAGTCACTAGAGTCCTTGTCATCTCCCCAAGTGGCTCCGAAGAAGTTTGCAGGTGTGTGTTTGACTGCATCGAGCCGCAAGCCATCGCAGTATGTACGAGCCATAAGCCAACGTGCTGCTCGGTGTAGGAAGTCTTCCACCAACTCGCCGTAGAACCCGGGGTTCTGGGTGATGAGATCGCTGGTGATTCCATTGTCTTTACCAAATCCTACATACTCACCTTCATTGTTGGCGTGGCTCTGATTATCTCCTGTAGGACGGTAGCAGTAATATTCAGGGTTTTCCGGTTGGCGCACAAAGCGCATCTTTTTCATGGTTGCACCTTCGTGCGTGCCAAAGTTGCGATTCCAGTCCCCGGGTTCATTTGCTATATCAATTAGATCCGACAGTCCGAGGTTCTGCACCTCCCATTCGCTTCCCCAGTTTCGGGTGTTATCCCACTTTCGATAAAAGCCCTCCTCGGTGACACGCAGATGAAAATCCTCGGGAAGGAAGCCGTTGTAGACGCGGATGGGCGTGGTCGCATTATACCCCGGCACGTCAAAGGCATTGTGATTCATGATATTATCGAAGTAGACACGTATCCCAAAGCGGTGAGCGATTCGTATTAATTCCAGAAGGTCCTCTTCGGTACCGTATCGCGTAGGGATTGTACCACGCTGAAGCTTTGATCCTAGATCGAAGCGGTCCCAGCAGTCATAGCCTACGGACATCCCTCCACTGCCTTTAGTCGGTGGAGGCAACCAGAGTGATTCATACCCTGCCTCAGCAATTTCAGGCATCTTTTGAGCTAACTCCCGCCAAGTGGTGTTAAAGTACTGCAAGAGCGCCTCGCTTCGCAGGTCACTGCAAATCAAAATAGCTACTAGACCCAGCAAGATGCGCCGGAATCCTTGGGCGAGACGATGCATTGGAATCTTTGGAGTTTAGAATTCTGAAACCCCCCACAGCATATGCTGTTACCACGCCTGCGCAATTTCAAAAGACGTAAATCGGCGCGTCTCTTGCGGGAGTCACCTTGCCTTTGGTTTTCTAGGGTTCTGGTGGTAGTATAAAAAGCCGTCTTCCCCACCGATGATGAGATCAGGGACTCCATTACCATCCCAGTCTACGGTTGTGGGACTAGTGGTATGTCCGGCGAGAACGAGCGGAGAAAGTGTACCGACATCTCGGAAAGTGGTGACCCCATTGTCTTCGCCCATATTACGTAGGAGATTAGTATTTACGGAGTTGACCAGTAGATCTGTGCGCCCGTCACCATCCCAGTCAGCAAGAGAGAACTTTCGGCGTCCACTTTGACCCGCGTTGCCATTGTTTAGTCGAAGTAGGCTATCTGCGGTTTTCCTTACACGCAGTCGGTGTCGACTATCGTATTCTCCCGCGCCCTTGAATATACGCTGGGGTGCACGAAGTACATTATAATCAGCTCTCCGTGCACCTTGGAAGAAGGCCAAATAACCTTCATGATCAAGCATGATCAGATCATTGGTGCCATCCTTGTCCCAGTCGTGGATAGCAGGGGTGGTGCGCCATTGGGTTGCGAGCGTACCGTCTTTAGGGTTCCACCAATTCCATGAAGGTTTGGGAGTCTTACCTTTCCATGCTACATCTATGAGTTCTGCCTTTGCGAGACTAGGCTTACTACGAGTTCCAACGTTTTTCAACCAGATAACTTTGCCCCAGATCCCGTTCGCTACAATGTCGGGAAGACCGTCGTGGTTGAAATCGCCAACCGATATGGTGGAGTAGCCCCATTTGGCTTCGCAAGGTCCTTGTATGGAACCATTTTTGCCAGCTTGGAGACGTATGATCTCTCCATTTGCCTTCAAGTATACAGGCTTAGCCAGTTTGGGTTTTTCCACACCGGGTCCGGAGAGGTTTTCTATGTAGCCTATGTAGCCGGCAGTATTGCCACAAAGTAGATCCTCATCTCCATCATTGTCCCAGTCGAAGGCAACCGGTGTGACGAGTGCACCAAATTTAACCTCTGCTGCCTCTTGCTGGAAGTAACGTGGATTTAGAAAGACTGGTACATCTTTGTCCGTAAATTTCCCTGTGTTTTCTATGAGTGCAACACGTCCATCCTCATCTCCACAGATGATGTCTGGGTCCCCGTCTTGATCCCAATCAAGAACAACTGGGGTTATCATTTGCAAATCCATTCGAGCACGGAGACGAATACCATCTGAGAATTCGGGTGTCTGGCGGGTTCCGATGTTTTTATAATACGTGAAACCATCGAGAAATTCCCCACAAAGTAGGTCTAGGTCCCCATCCTTGTCGAAATCCACGAGGTTAGGGGAGGGCATCCCATAAGTGTCGATGGGTTTTCCGTTTGCCTCAATTTTGATGGGGGAGGCGTATTTGGGAGTTTGCTTGCTACCGATGTTACGAGCTAGGTAGACGAAGCCGTTTAGAGGACCCCGCGTCCAGTTTCCATTCTCGTCGAATGCATTGTCCCAGCCATATTCAGTCCAGTCGCCGATACCAATGATTAGGTCGTTTAGCCCATCATGGTTGTAGTCTACAATTTTCCATTGGTCGGCTCGAGTCTTTCCCTTATGGAACTTCGTGTTGAGGGGCAGCGTTCGGCTGGTGGTGAATTGCTTTTCTCGGAACTGATAGTGGACTCGGCTAGGTTGCGTTATAACTGGAACTCCATCGATGTATGAGATTTGAACATTCTTTGGTCCATTTGCTATTTTGCGACCTGGTTTAAAAATGGGAAATTTTACATTACCTTCTGCGTTTTCAAAAAAATACGTACCATTGTAAGGTTTGTCAGGACAGGTCACAACTAGGTCGAAATCACCATCCTCATCGTAATCCATTGGCAATGGCCAAGCCCATAACCCAACACCTAAGTCGACCTTTAGTCCTGAGTTATTGTAGGAGATTCTTTCCTGTCCAAATGTTGAGACTGAGAGTCTTAAAATAATTGTGAAAATAAATAGGAAATATTTAAATCCTAAATTTATATAAATAGAGAAATTATTTAAATGATTCAAGATCTTGGTTTAGAGTAAGTTGTAAATATATCTGGGTTAAGTCCATGTACAGGAATTGTATAATGCCTTTTGTTAAGCTTGTAGGGCCTGTCTATTTTTAAGCTAGTATTATTAACAAATCTAGAGGATCCCAAAATAGTGCCTAGCGTGAATGCAGGGATTCGCTTAAGAAGAGGTGATTCAGGGTTGGAGAGATGTGTCTGGAGTATACTACTATGCTCTGTTGATGATGTTTGCCCGGAGGTACTCCATTTATAATTTTGGGGTTTTTCTTCTAGTTGGGCACGGACTGGATTGAGGTCGATATAACTTGCTACAGTTTGCCGGACCTCTGGAACGTCCTCCACTACAAGACTTGTAAATCGGTTGAGCCATAATGGACCCCGGCGCTCGTGGTAGGCATTGATCCATGGGGTGATTGCTTGCTTATATTCCTTTAGGAACAGAGATATGTCACCCATCCGTGAGCTCACAGAGATTAGGGTGTTTTTATCCTTTTTCTTAAAGTCCCTCTCCCATTGTTCTAGCTTTCTGGGAAGATGACTGTTGATCAGTCGGAATCGTCGGTCTAATTCGGTCGGATTGACTGTTTGTGTGGGATCGACTCGGGCGAGAATATGGTAATGGCTATCCATAATGCAGTAGGCGAGGAGTTCGACGCCACAGAAGTCTGCCCAGAGGTGAAGGTTCTTAAGTAGAAAGTCTTTACAGGAATCGTCTAGGATACGGCGATCTTCAATAATACGACTTGTGCAGTGGTATATCGCAGGTATAGCTAGTTTTAGGCGTGCGGTACGCATTATTGATATAGATGTTTATTAGATGTGCATAGGAGCAGGTGGTTACCATTCTCCTTTTCTTCTGAATTTATTTTCCGATTCACTTCCAAATTTTAAAGCGGCGTTATGAATCGATTTTAGTGCTTGATCGGTAGTAAGTCCTTGAGCTTCTCGGGCGGCGGTTATTAGGGTGTTGCATTCATTCGTGTCCATGAAGATTGAAGCATCGAGGAGGTCAGGTTGATCTTCCTCCGGGATGATCAAAAAGCCGTGTTTATCCGCATGGATCAGTTGGCCGTGTTTAACTTTGTTGCCAAAGACATTCACCTCGCATCCCCATCGGATGGGATGACTGTAAGCATGTCCTACGCATAGTCGACGGGCGAGTGCCTTGAAGCCGGCATTATTCATTTCGTCAAGATCGCGTATCGCCCCGTCAGTAATGGTGCCAACGCAGCCTAGTGTTTTGCAGATGTTGGCATTCACTTCTCCCCAGAAGGATCCGATGACTCCTGGTTTGTCCAAGTCCTGAACAACCACAATCTTAGGACTCGGTATGCTTGCTAAATATTCTCTGTATTCATGCCAGGCATCTGGGTTGTTTTTTTGCGGTTCTGGGCTTCCAGGTTGTATTACTACTGTCATGGCATATCCCACCATGGGTCCCATTTGAGGCATGTAGTCATTCGTTTCTTCGAGGTTGGTGAAGCCTCCGGTGCGATTTTGCTTCGTGATCTGTTCCCAACCATTATACACAGTTGGCGTGTTCCAACGTTTAAGCTGAAGTAGTTCTGAGTGCGAAAGAATACGATCTTGAGTCATAACTATGAAAAATTGGGGACAGGCCCTGATTTCTGCAAGCTAATCCTTAGTTTCGCGTATGCAGTATAGATGTTGTGTTCCTCTGATAATGAGATCCTCGCCGACGATTGCGAGGGAAGCATTGGTGCCCTCGTCTAGTGTGTTGAGGGCCAAAGGCTTGGGGTTTTGATGATCAATAACTACTGTAGATCCCTGCTGGTCAGTTAGGTAGATGCGTCCAGCCGCTGCGACCGGAGATGCGTAGAGATTTAGTACTCCAGGTAAACGAAAGGGGCCATGGTCTTCAGCGCCAGTTTTTGCGGATCTTCGAGTGAGGATATTTTGGTAGTGACGAAGGTAGTAGATTGTATCGTCATACAAGAGCGGTGAGGGGACATAGGGCGGTCTCAGGCGGCTTGACCAAAGGATTCGTTTCGAATTAGAGATGTCACCACGGGCGTTCTCGATTCGGATGGCGAGAAAGTTTCTGGTGTCGTAGCTTGAGCCTGCGTAGAGGACGCCGTCGGCAAAGACTGGAGTCGCAACTACATTGTTGGAGAGTCCACCGCAGGACCATAATACCTTTCCGGTTTCTAGATCATAACCCCTGATGGCCTTTGATCCGCAAACTACAGCTTGGGCACGACCGTTGTCTTGGATAATGATAGGGCTGGTCCAAGAGGTGACTTCTTCTCGAGGTTGACGCCAAATTTCTTTGCCGGTTCGTTTATCGAAAGCGGCGATGAAAGAATCCCCTTCGTGATCCCAATTGATAATCAGCCTGTCACCGTAGAGCGCCGGGGAAGCTCCTTCTCCATGACCGTGTTTGACAATCATATCTCCAAGGTCGACCTCCCAGATGACTTTTCCTTTGAAATCTAAGCAGTAGAGCCCATTAGATCCAAAGAAGGCGTATACGTGTTCTCCGTCAGTTACTGTTGAGGGAGAGGCCCAAGTGCCGGTTTCGTGCGTGCTGCCATTGGGGCGCGCGTCCCTGACTATCTTTTTCCATAAAAATTGTCCCGTAGAGCGGGAGACGGCGAGGACAATGAAATTGTGTCTCCGGATGGCATCCTTGTTGTTGTGGGCTCCAGTTGGTTGAGGAGGTGGTGGACCAAGTTTGTCTCCATGGGGTTCGGTTGCGGTGATGAAAATATGATCTTCCCAGATGATTGGTGTAGAGTGACCGCTGCCAGGGAGTCTTTTCTTCCATCCGATGTTGTGTTCTTCGTTCCACTCGGTTGGAGGGTTTCCTAGGGGAGCTTCGCCAGTAGCTAGGGGTCCGCGCCACTGGGGCCAGTATTGGAGGGAGGTTCCGTTGGCTGTTGCTATCGTCAGCAGTGAAGCTATCGTGATGGTGCGCAACATATTGATCAGGTTTGGCCGTTTGATCTAGATGGTCAAGCCGCATGGGATTCGATCCTTGCATTGATTCATTAAACGGCTAAGGTTTTTTGGATGATGAGGCTTTGGATTTCGGCAGCTTGCCTGCTGGTTCTTTGGGGTTGTGGGGGTTCGGATCCCTCAGCTGTCGAGGTTGAATTACCGGACTTCCCCAAAGATAATTTTCCGCCTCCAGTAGTAGCAAAATCTTTTCTGGATTCAGATGGCAATCTGATCATCGAGGACGCCATGCTGGAGGCTGCCCTGAGAGATGTCTCTGGTGTGGCTGAAGGTGCGTTGAGTCCTAATT
The DNA here is from genome assembly GCA_913048125.1 of uncultured Opitutia bacterium. Classification (GTDB taxonomy): domain Bacteria; phylum Verrucomicrobiota; class Verrucomicrobiia; order Opitutales; family JABJCN01; genus JABJCN01. Next base: position 13,896 of record CAJWWL010000047.1, read on the forward strand.
CTCTTGCCCGTTTTCAAACATTAACTCTCAACGGTAGGAATATTCGTGATATTCGTCCGCTTTCAGAGCTCCCATTCATCAAGAATCTTAATCTGACAGGGAATCAGATTGAAGATATTTCTCCACTGGCATCTTTATCAGGCATAGAGGAGCTTTGGTTGGGACAGAACTCTATTTCTAGTATCGAGCCACTTGGTGAAATGACTGGTCTGCGCCTTCTCGAAATCCATGGCAACCAGATTAAGGACGTTTCGGCTTTAGCTGGGCTAAGGCAACTTGAACGCCTGAATTTATGGAAAAACGAAGTTACCAAACTGGATGCTCTTTCTGGATGCGTCCTACTTTTGCATTTGGACATCCGTGAAAATATGGTCTCTAGCCTAGATGCACTATCTGGAATGACTCGTTTGCGAGTTCTGATGGCTGGTGACAATCAGATCCATAACCTCGAGCCATTGCGCGGACTCACGCAGCTCCAACGCATTCTCCTTGGGCGCAATCTGATATCTGATCTGTCTCCACTTGCGAATTTGCAAAACTTGAAAGAGCTTCGTCTGGCATATAATTCTGTTCAGAGTGTCCTGCCGATTGCAGGTTTGCAAAGACTCGAGTTTTTGGAGTTACGCAAAAATCGGGTACAAGATGTATCGCCGTTGTATGAGATTGCATCTTTGAAGCGAATTCACCTTTGGGATAATCCACTCTCTCTGGAGTCGCTCTCAGCACTACGTCGCAAGTTCCCCGTAGGTGATGTAATGTTTTAATCGGATTGGGAATATTACCCACTTGTTTGGGGATAATTTACAAACCACAGACCTTTTTGAGAACCACTGACAAATCCACAGTAGTTAAGTAGCCGTCTTTCAATCCGTACCACCAAGTTTTAATCTGGCATTAATTTTGCAAACGATTCGATAAATATTTTGTAACCTTTTCTTCCAAATCGACGTAATTATACAAAATCTACCTACGTTTATGACAACAAACTTCTTCCCCTCCTTCGCACGTGTGTGAGCGCGCACTAGTTTCTTTACAATTTTCGTCACAATCGCATCATAAAGCTCTATTCTATACCTTAATAACCTTCTTGTCCTTATCCTTGTTCCTGCTCCGACCCGAATGACGAAAGTCTACAACTAGCATCATGCGATTTCCTTATTCCCGGAAATCGGACCAAGCCGCAATTCCATGGATTGCGGCTTTAACTATCTTCGCCCATATTTTGGTTCCTGATGCGTATGCGGTCTCCCGCAATATTTCTGCGAACTCGAGCCCGTCAAATGGTGGTTACATCAGCGGTACTGGCAGTTTTCTTGATGGATCCAAAGCAACTTTGTCAGCAAACGCTGCCACAGGTTTTACTTTTGCTGGGTGGGGTGGAGATGTCAGCGGTACGACTAATCCGCTGATCATTGATGTGGACAATGACTACTCAGTAACTGCAAATTTCACTTTTAATTCTTCTGAGGGCCTTGCTGTTTCTGTGGTGCCCAATCCTGCAGGCTCAGGATTCGTTACTGGAGCTGGAAGTTTTATTTCAGGTCAAGAAACCACTCTGACTGCGACAGCGGCAGACGGCTTCTTGTTCACGGGTTGGGGTGGTGACGCCTCTGGTACAGATAATCCGCTAACAGTGTCTGTCTCTGAAGCCATGAATATTACCGCGGAGTTCAGTCTTTCTTCAGGACAGGGGCATGCTGTCAGTGTAATTGCCAGTCCAACAGGCGCTGGTACTGTTAATGGCGGTGGTGCTTATCAAGAGGATGCTGATGCCTCATTAACTGCAACAGCAGGGGATGGCTTCAAATTTACCGGATGGACCGGTGATGCCTCGGGAGATGACAATCCACTAACCATATCTGTTTCCAGTTCTCTCAATATTACAGCAAATTTTGCGTATGACGCACCACAACGGCACTCCGTAACAGTAGGTGTTGACCCGATAGGTCATGGCTGGGTTCACGGAGGTGGTTCCTTCATTGCTGGAGACGAGGCTACTCTTGTTGCTACACCTGGCCCACGGTACGTCTTCACTGGATGGAGCGGGGACTTAACGAGTACGGATAACCCCCTCAAGACCACAGTAGACAAGGATTTAAGTATTACAGCTAATTTTTCCTATGATGTTGGCGATCGATTTGTTCGAGTAGGAGAAGGTAAATTCACAATGGGCAACTCCAGTAAGTCCTCTGGACCGGAAGGCCCGGCGCATGAAGTCTTCATCGACTCATTCTTTATCGATAAATATGAAATTACCAGAGGCATTTGGAATGAAGTCATGGAGTGGGGAAAAAGCAACGGATATGCTTTTGACTACACAGGCGGAGCAACTGGCTCCAATTCTCAAATTCCTCCTGCTTCAACTGATGATCACCCAGTAATCGTCACATGGTATGATGCAGTTAAGTGGTGTAACGCTCGTTCTGAAATGGAGAGTCGTCCAGTTGTGTACTACACCAATACAGCGAAAAATCAGGTCTATCGCACTGGTGTTGTAGAGTTGACAGATTCCATGGTAGACTGGACTGCGTTGGGTTACAGGCTTCCTACCGAAGCCGAGTGGGAGAAGGCTGCGCGTGGTGGACTTTCTGGTAAATCCTATCCCAATGGTGACTCTCTAGACAACACGCTGGCCTTTTTTGGAGAAGATCTCGGTGACACTGTGAAATCTGGACAATATCCAGCTAACGGATATGGAATCCACGACATGGCAGGCAACGTTTGGGAAGCTTGCTGGGATTGGTATGGCAAAGACTATTTCAGCGAAGGTGCAGCCTCGAACGCCAATCCTCGAGGACCATCCTCAGGAAACTACCGAGTCGTTCGTGGCGGAGCTGGTGATAGTAGTTCTACTCGCTGCAGAGTCGACTATCGAAAAGATTTCAACAAGACTTGGAGTCAATATGCCATTGGTTTTCGATGTGCTATACCTGAACCTCCTCTTGAGCCATACAATACTCTTCAGGTTGTTGCCAACCCAGAGACTCACGGTACTGTTGCCGGGGCAGGGCTTTATCAGCCGAATGCTACTGCTACTGTTAATGTGAACGCTGCTACCGGTGCTAAATTTAC
>CAJWWL010000048.1 GCA_913048125.1 uncultured Opitutia bacterium
GTGCGCACACGCTCGAGGCTCGCGAGTGAGGTCTGGGGCGTCCCCGCGTGACGCGACGAGACGCGTGGTCCCGATCCCCGCCCCGCCCCCGTGGGCAATGCTTGATGAAATCGAAATTCCTCTACGCAATCATCCAGAGAACGTCTTCGCACCGACCCACCACACTCAGGGCAGAAAGCCTCTCCTGCAACCATCCAAAGTAATCGAGCGTAGTCAGCAATTTCACTAACTGATGCTACGGTACTGCGCGGATTTGAACCGCCGCCAGTGCGCTGTTCAATTGCGATGACAGGCGAAAGACCTCGGATATAGTCAACATCAGGTCTTGGGATCTGCTCGAGAAACCCTCGAGCACGAACTGAAAGACTGTCCATGTACTTTCGGTAGCCTTCTGCGTAAAGGGTATCAAAGGCCAGCGAAGACTTTCCAGAACCGCTGACACCAGTAACAACAACAAGCTGACCACGAGGTATTTCTACGTCGATATTCTGAAGATTGTGCTCACGGGCACCCTTGACCTCAATGTGCTGACTGGTGTTCATTTAATAATTAGGGAAGTAAGGTTTCAGAGCAACCCCGCAAGAATTTCTCCTTGTCTAAGAGTCAATTAGTCAGCTTGTCTAGGAATGCAATGGCACTGCCACTTCTCACTCCTTCTACAACAAGGGAACTTCTAGAACGACTAGAAGTCAGGCCAAAAAAAAACCTTGGCCAGAACTTTCTAATTGAGCCTAACTTGGTGCGCAAGTCACTTGAAATGGCAGACATTCAACCGGGTGATACTGTTTTAGAGATAGGACCAGGTCTGGGAACATTGACAAGGGGACTGCTCAATGCTGGCGCTCATGTTTATGCCGTAGAGCGGGATCCAGTGATGATTCGCCATCTAGAAAATGACTTATTACCTGTAAGTAACAATCGTCTCCACCTCCTAGAAGGGGATGCAATTGAAAAACCACGAGCAAGTCTTCCAAATGGACAACCGTTTAAGGTGGTTGCCAACCTTCCTTATGCAATCACTACACCGTGGCTAGAATCCATCATCAAAGACCCTCTTCCCTCAAGGATGGTGTTGCTTGTTCAGAAAGAGGCTGCGCAGCGAGTACTCGCAAACCATGGCACAAAATCTTTTGGGCCTATCAGTCTCTTCGTCCAATCAACCTATAAGGCCAAAGGACAGCACAGAGTTTCGCCGAAGTGCTTTTACCCCGCACCTGAAGTAGACTCAATTCTAATGAGCCTAGAGCTCCTCTCGTCACCCCATTGCTTTCCCGCCAATCAACGTATTGCAATTCGCAACATCTTCACACGCAGAAGGAAGCAATTGAAAAAACTTAGTGCAGAATTTGGTCTGGATGATTGGTTTGTTAATTGCGTCAGCAAGGAAATGCCAGAGACAGTACGACCGGAACAAGTACCGACTCACATATGGAAGCAAATCAGCTGATGCCTAATTGCGATGTATGTCCTCAAGGGATACCGACTACTTACCAATGCCAGACGCCTCGAAGCCAATTTCTCGGAGAATTTCGAGATCAAGTATATTTCTACCGTCGAAAAGGAATGCAGGCTTTTGCATCCCTGAATAAATTCTTTTGTAATCTAATTTTTTGAAAGCATCCCACTCAGTGAGTAGAGCCACAGCATGCGCACCCTCGGCTGCTACATAGGGATCCTCACAAACCATCACCCGCTCGTCATCTTCTGTTATGTCTAATGTGCTAAAAATCTCTTCGGCAGGCACTTTGGGATCATAAATGGCAAGATGAGCCTGCTCTTCTAACAAGTCTCGACACACATATATGGCGGCGGACTCGCGAGTATCATTTGTGTCCTTCTTGAAGGCATAGCCAAGTATGGCAATTCGTTTATGAGAAACCGTATTGAACATGGCGTCTAACATACGCCGAGTGAAACGACTCTTCTGGTAGTCATTCATCTCTACGACCTTCTGCCAATAACTGGCCACTTCCGGCAGCCCGAAGTGTTCGCAGAGATAGACTAGATTTAAGATGTCCTTTTGAAAACAGGAACCTCCGAACCCAACAGAACTCTTGAGAAACTTAGGACCGATGCGGCTATCCTGACCGATAGCGTGGGCGACCTCATCAACATCAGCACCAGTGGCTTCGCAGAGTGCAGATATGGAGTTGATACTAGAAATCCGCTGAGCAAGAAAAGCATTGGCAGTAAGTTTTGAGAGTTCCGAAGACCAAAGGTTAGTAGTGAGTATGCGTTCACGCGGGACCCAGTGAGCATACAGTCCAGCAAGTTTCTCAACGGCAGCCTGGCCAGCATCGGTGGTCTCACCACCAATGAGTACACGATCAGGCGCCTGCAAGTCTTCCATCGCAGTGCCCTCAGCAAGAAACTCAGGATTCGAAATTACCTGAAACTTGGCACCATTTCGGCTGGATGCGTCGAGGATACGTTTTATGGATTGGGCAGTTCGTACAGGAATGGTAGACTTTTCGACCACAATTTTGTCGGAATCAGAAACCTCAGCAATCTGCCGAGCACAGCTTTCGACAAACCGCAGATCAGCTGCCCTACCCGCGCCTACCCCATAAGTCTTGGTCGGCGTGTTCACACTGATGAAGACAATCTCGGCCTCTCTAATTTCTTTTTCGACCTCGGTTGAGAAAAAAAGGTTCTGGTTCCTTTGTAGACCTACGATCTCTTCTAAGCCAGGCTCGTAGATGGGCAAGGGACCTTGATTCCAAGATGCGATACGCTCGGCGTTAATATCAACTACTGTAACAATTACACCGGGACACTTATGGGCAATCATGGCCATAGTCGGACCACCAACGTAGCCTGCACCAATACAACAAATTTTCATTACACGCCTTGGGGGAAGTAGGGTAAAAGCCAAAATTTACTAAATAATCCCGAAGAAAGCGCAAACACATTCAAGTCATGGCAATTGCAACTTGTGAAAGTTTGTTGTTGCAAGGTAGAAAGTTCGACTAATCTGGGAACCAATGGTGCTACAACTCCTCGGAATTCTCTTAGTCCTACTCGGCGTGATCTACGTTGGATTCATCGTTTACGCGCTGCTGTTTACAAATAGCCAGCTCTTCCCTGCTCCACCAAGCAGTTATGTGGACAACGAAAAACTTCTCAAGATAGAGAGCCCCTACGGTCATCCGATCACTGCTGTTCATATTGAAAAACCACAGGCTGAATACACTTTGCTCTACTGCCATGGCAATGCTGAGGACCTCGGAAGTGCAAAGACCAACTACACTGCTCTAAGCATCCGCTGTGGTTACAACGTACTAGCATTCGACTATCCAAGCTATGGTACATCCAAAGGGAGAGCCACGCCAAGGACAGTTGTCCAAGCAGCGGAAATGGCTCTTAATTACCTAACAGAAACCAAGGGCATCCCACACAACCGAATCATTTTATATGGACGGTCGCTCGGAGGTGGCCCAGCCACAGACCTTGCATCACGTTTTCCAGTCGGTGGACTTATTCTGGAACAGACCTTCGCTTCTGTCTATCGTACCGTCCTTCCCTTCCGCATTTTACCTTGGGACCACTTTGATAACCTTTCAAAAATCCCCAAGGTCCAGTGTCCACTATTCATCCTTCACGGAGGCGCGGATTACGTCGTCCCTCCAGCGCATGGACGCCAACTTCTTAACGCCGCTTCTGGTCCAGCTGTTCACTTGTGGGTAGACTATGCAGGTCATGGCGACCATCTCCTAACAACTGCTGGCAAAAGATATTGGGAAATGATGAGTGAATTCCAGAAAGTGGTTGAATCAGGTAAAACCTTAACATGAGAATTCTACTTCTTTTACATCCCGGAGTTGAAGAGCTCGAAGCTGTCGGTCCTACTGACATTATGAGGAGGGCTGGCTTGGAGGTCACCCTTGCATCTACTTCTGATAATCTATTGGTTAAAGGGCGTAACCAAATTATCCTAAGTGCAGATGTTCTTCTCGAGGATATTGAAGCTGAAGAATTTGACGCTCTAGTAATTCCTGGAGGTCCGGGTGTGACTGATCTACGAAAGGATGGAAGCATCGCAAATTTGGCCAAAGCCTACACCTCAGCGCTAAAGCCAATAGCTGCAATCTGCGCTGCACCACTTTTGTTAAAGGATGCAGGACTTTTAGGGGGCGAATCTAGACCTGCCGCCCATTTCTCCTGCAAAGAAGAAATCCCCAACCTAGACGATCACTCCTGCTTTGTCGAAGAAGGTAGAGTGTACACTTCGCGCAGTGCTGGAGATGCAATAGCGTTTGGGCTAGGTCTGGCAGCAAGGTTTGCTGGAAAGGAAAAAGCGATCGAGGTTGCAGAAACAATCAGTCTTTCAGCAAAGGACGTGCCTTGAGTATTTGTGGCAAAGTCATGAACCAGCCCGCTCATCGATAAAAGTGCGGATATCAGCAACCTCTGCCGAAAGTGGAAATTTCTTAATTTCTAGTGCCTTCAATGACTCTAAAACTGGCGAAATGGGTTCGATACCAGTTGCTACTTGGACAATATCCGGGAACTTTGCCGGATGGGCAGTTGAAAGAACCACATGAGGTCTAGAAAGATCAAGATTCTTGAAACCACAGGCTGTATGCGGATCTGCAATGTAGCCATATCGTTGATGCACGTCCCGAATGATATCTACAATCTCGGTATCATCTACGCGGCTACTTGAAAAAACTTCAGACTCAAAATCTTCAAAGCGTATGCTACCGTGGGTCTTGAAGGATTGCATAGCTTCTCGAATGCGAGTCGGGTTACCCTGCTCATGGAAGTAGAGAAAACGTTCGAAGTTGGAGGCTACTTGGATATCCATAGATGGGGCATGGCTTGGGCACACATCCCCCATCGAGTAGTCACCAGTAGTAAAAAACCGGTGCAAAATATCATTCTGATTCGTAGCAACGCGTAGATTCGAAATGGGTAACCCCATTTTGTAGGCTAGATAACCAGCAAAAACATTACCAAAGTTGCCAGTTGGAACTACAAAAACAACGTCCTGACGAGATTCGATCGGCAATCGCAACCATCCATACACGTAGTAGACACATTGCGCAAGTATGCGTGCGAGGTTGATTGAATTTATCGCAGAGAGTCCATGACGAAGGCGATATTCTTGGTCTTCAAACAGTTCCTTTATGACACGCTGACCGTCATCGAAAGTACCCTTAATCGCTATGGGGAACACATTTTCGGCCCCAGTACAGGTCATCTGCCTTTCTTGCAGGGGAGAGACTCGTCCATCTGGGTATAAAATGAAGATGCGCATGCCCTTTCGGTCTAATAGTCCATGGATAGCAGCTGAACCAGTATCACCTGACGTAGCGCCTAATACCGTTATAGGCTTACCCGTGCGAAGTACTTGCTCTTGATACAGTTCCCCAAGTACTTGCAAAGCAAAGTCTTTGAAGGCTAGCGTTGGACCATGAAAGAGTTCAAGTACGTGCAGGTTGTGACCAATCTTCTTAAGTGGAGCAATATCAGGATTTGTAAAGGAATCGTAAGCGCGGTTGATAACACCTTGTAAGACGTCAGTTGAAATATCGGTGGCAAAAAGCTTAAAGAACTCGAAGCATAGTTCGCGGTATCCAAGACCATCCCAGTCATTCAGCTGATCACCAATTGAAGGTAAAGTCTCAGGAAGATAAAGGCCGCCGTCAGGAGCAAGACCAGTTGCAACAGCCTCGGTGAAGGAAACTGCTTCGGACCGACCGCGCGTGCTGACGAATTTCATCTACAACCACTTTGAGAAGGCTAACCTTCGCCGAGGCCAAAAGCACCATGGGCAGTACGGACTGCGTCGTCGGCCTGATCAGGATGAATACCGACTGATATTTTAATCTCTGAGGTAGTGATCATCTCAATATTGATGCCCGCCTCGGCAAGAGCATCAAAAAGCGTAGCAGCAACACCACTATGCGATCGCATGCCAAGACCAACTACAGAGACTTTTGCGATATCACCAATGGTGTGGGCAGAGGCACCCTCAAATTCGGCGAGGGCTTGATCAAGAGCTTTCTCTGCCTTGAAAACATCATCCTTGGGGACGGTAAAGGTTATATTGGCCCGTCCCTCACGACCGATGTTCTGGACGATCATATCGACCATAACTCCCGCTTCAGAAAGGCAGCTAAAAACCTTGGCAGCAGCACCAGGACGATCTGGCAGGTTATTGACCCCAATACGGGCTTGATTCTTGTCAACGGCTACACCGTTCACAAGGATATCCTCCATGGAGGCGACTTCTTCTTTCACAATAGTTCCCGGGTTGTCATTGAAACTGGAGCGCACTTCGAAAGGCACGTTAAATTTACTGGCAAACTCTACAGCTCTCGATTGCATTACTTTTGATCCACTACTGGCCAATTCAAGCATTTCCTCGTAGTGAATTTCATCGAGTTTCCTTGCGTCAGGCACAATACGAGGATCTGCAGTGTAAACACCATCCACATCAGTATTGATGCGGCAGAGATCTGCACCAAGGCCCTGAGCTAGGGCAATTGCACTAAGATCAGAACCACCACGCCCCATGGTGGTAACTTCTCCGTCGGGACTTAGGCCCTGAAATCCAGCAACGACGACGACCTTACCACTATCAAGCTGTTTATGTATATCGCCACCCGTGATGGCTTGAACACGGGCTCGCATGTGATTGCCGTCAGTTTCAAAACCAGCTCTTGGACCAGTTCTAGAGACAGCGGGAACGCCGAGTGCATGCAAAGCCATAGTGGTCAAGGCTATCGTCTCCTGTTCACCAACAGTCATCAATACATCCATCTCTCGCTCATCAGGCTGGGGCGTAATTGCTTTTGCTCGAGCGATAAGTTCGTTCGTGACCCCGCCACGGGCAGACACGATCACAACCATCTTGTGGCCAGCGTCCACACCGTTCTTTACTCGGCGTGCAACGTTTTTGATGCGGTCAACATCGCCAACTGAAGTGCCACCATATTTTTCGACTATCAACATTGGAGAAGTTTAAAAAAGAGAGATACGAGAATAAATGAGAGGATTTCAGTCAATTGACTCAAATATTCTAAGAAGAACAGGGTTCTCGAGCACGGAAGGTTCATCCTTTAGATCGGCAACTGCTCCAGCCATAGCCTTTTCAGTACTTCGGTGCGTGGTGAGTATTAAGCTTGCTACGCCCTTCCCCTCCCCCGAAGCCTGATCAACGGTTGATATGCTGATTCCAGCATTTGAGAGAATTTCCGTAACACGGGCGAGTACGCCTGGTTTGTCATCGACTGAAAGGCGTAGATAGAAACTCCCTTGAATCTCATCGAGTCCCGCAATCGTGGAACCATCGGAAAGTCGTTCATAAAATGCCGCCTCAAGTTTAAGACTACTTTCTAAAACTCCGTTGCTAATAGAGGTTACAGCATCTACAATATCGCTGATGACTGCGCTGGCAGTAGCATCCTGGCCTGCACCACGCCCGATGAGCACAGTGTTGCCCGCGACATCGCCCGTTATGCTGACAGCATTGTAAACCTCGTCGACACCCGCAACGACCTCTTCAGTGGATATTAGCATGGGATGAACACCTGCACGAATACGATTGGTATCAAAATCCTTTGAGATGATTGCAAGCAACTTGATTTTGCAACCCAGTCTATGGGCAGCCTGTATGTCGTGTAAGGTGATGTCTCGAATACCCTCTACAACCATCTCATCAAGTGAGATCCATCGACCATGGGCGAGGTATGCTAGAATCGCAGCCTTGTGAGCGGCATCGATGCCATCAAGATCCAGTGCCTCATCGGCTTCAACATAACCGAGATTACGGGCTTCTGTAAGGACATCTTCGTAAGCGAGACCTTCACGTTCCATACGGGTAAGTATGTAGTTAGAGGTTCCATTGAGAATGCCGAAAATATGTGAAAAACGGTTGGCAACAAGACCCTCACGGAGGGCTTTGATTACAGGAATCCCCCCAGCAACACTAGCTTCGAAAAGGTAATGCGCACCATTTTCTCGGGCTGCTTCGAAAAGTTCGGTTCCGTGGTCACATATGAGCGCTTTATTTGCAGTAACGACAGTTTTCCCATTACGAAAAGCGGTCAAGGTTAGTTCGCGAGCACGATCAGTACCTCCCATTAGTTCGCAAACAATGTCCACCTCGGGGTCATTAACAATACTCTCGGGGTCGTCAGTGAGGGCCGATGGAGGGATGTCAGACAGGCGCTTTAGAGAAAGGTCCCTGACCGCAGCTCGATATAATTCAAGGCCGACTCCTAAGCGTGAACGCAGAGTCTCCCCATGACGTTGGATGTGTTTCCAGACACCTTGGCCAACGACTCCCATTCCGAGGAAGCCCAATTTCAGTGTAGATTTGTCAGGCATTGGTGCAAATTTGCATTTGAAAGGTGGTTAACAGAAATGCGTTTGTATATCAGAGCTTAGAAAGGTCTGGCTTAGAGAGATTTTTATTTTTTGAAAGAAAACTCTTCACCGCGGAAAAGGCGCGAAATATTGGCGCGGTGCCTTACCAAAATCAATATTGAAATAAGGCTAGCTAGTAGCAGTTCGGAGGTGCCAGAGGCATCTTGACCAAGAATGTTGATTGCCCATTCATGCTTCCAATTCTGAAGGCCCCATGCGGACAGGGGAAGAAGGACCCCGAAGACAATCGATGCAACCGAGACCACTCTGAAAGCAGAGAAAACCAGAAGCCAGCCAACGACCCCTGCTAAAAGAACAACTGGCATCAGCGCTAATAAACCACCCATCGTTGTCGCAACACCCTTGCCACCTTTGAATCCGTAAAAAATAGGAAAACTGTGTCCAAGAATAGAGCCTGCCAAACCGAGGGCTCCGAGCAAGCCAGACTCATCTCCCCAAAATAGCATTGGCCAAAAGGCAGGAATAAACCCCTTAAGGCAGTCTAACGCAAAAACAAGGTTACCCGCCCCTTTCCCAAGAGCACGTTTGACATTTGTAGCACCGGGATTGCCACTACCGACATTTCTGATGTCCACACCACGAGACTTTGCTACAATGATGGCGAACGAAAGAGATCCAAAGAGGTAACCAAAAACAATGGCTAAAGCTAAAACTAGGGGTGAGTACGCTACTAGCAAAGAGTCCGAAGCACTAACAACAGGTGTCTGGACTAGGAGAATCACAAGCAAAGTGTTTAGGCCTTGATGAATATAAGGTCACTAATGTCAGGATTGGCAAGGATTTCGGAGGTAGCCTCCTTGGATGGACTATGATCCAATTCAAAGATCGTTAGCGCAGTACTTTCACCGACTGCACGACTTAGAGACATATTTGCGATATTTACGCTGTCCTTACCGAGGATGGTGCCAAGAAGGCCAACGATGCCTGGTGTATCTCGGTTGTAGAGTATGAGTAAGTTGCCGTCGAGGTTAGCCTCAATGGAGCGACCGTTGAAGTCGACCAATCGTGGATGAGAATCCTTGCCCATAACTGTGCCTGAGACGCTAACAGTCTTACCACCTGCGCAATGAGCCTTCAGTTCGATGTAATCTGTATAATCGGCATCAGATGTGGAATTTACGGTCTCAATAGCAACGCCAAGATCCTTCATTTTGGCTGGGGCGTTGACATCGCTAAGGTTGTCCCCGCTGATGCGGCGTAGGTAGCCAAGCTGAATTGCGCGAGAAAGAGGCTTGGTGTCTAATTCAGTGACAGGGCCCAATAAGCTTATACGAATAGTTTCAACCTGACCAGTGGTAGCCTGCTGGAGAACAGCGCCAAGCTTCTCACCGAGGTGCATGTAAGGTTTGAGGGCTTCAAGCGTCGCCGCGTCGACGGATGGCATATTTACTGCATTCCGCGCCGGACCTCCTTTAAGTACCTGAGTGATGGTCTCTGCAATTTCAAGACCCACGCTCTCCTGAGCTTCCTTTGTGGAAGCGCCTAAATGCGGTGTCAGGACAAGGTTACTGATCTCGCGTAGAGGACTATCCTCAGCAAGAGGTTCGTCAGCGTAGACATCAAGCCCAGCAGTGGCAACCTTACCCGAATTAAGACCATCAGCAAGGGCAACTTCATCAACGATTCCACCACGAGCGCAATTGAATATGCGCACACCATCTTTCATACGAGAGATAGCATCAGCATTAATCATTGCCCTTGTCGAATCAGTCAATGGCATGTGAACCGTTATGTAGTCAGCTTGAGAAAAAGCGGTTTCTAGATCCACGATCTCGACTCCCATCGCTTCTGCACGTGATTCTGTAAGGTAGGGATCGTAGGCAAGTACCTTCATTTCAAAAGCCTTGGCCCTTTTTGCGACTTCGGATCCAATTCTTCCCATACCGAGAACAGCGAGCGTTTTGCTACGCAGTTCAGTGCCAGGGAACTTTTTACGGTCCCAGCGCCCCTCGCGCATGGTTGCGCAAGCCTGCACAATTGGCCTTGCTCCGCAGAGCATATGCGTGAAGGTTAGTTCTGCGGTGGCAATTGTGTTACCACCGGGCGTATTCATCACCACTACACCAGAATCAGTGGCAGACTCGATATCGATGTTATCGACACCCACTCCAGCACGCCCAACGGCAATAAGTTCGTTTGCCGCAGCAAGGATATCTTGATCCACTTTCGTCTCACTTCTGACAACGATTGCCTTAACACTGGGCACAATTTCTAAAAGCTGCTCCTTACTGGAACCATAGGCCTCGATCACATCGAAACCCTCTTGTGATTTTAAAAAGTCGACCCCCATTGTGGAGATCCGGTCTGCAACTAGTATTTTCATGCGGAGAGGCTAAGAAATCTCCCGAAAAATAAAAATCAATGCCCGAATCAGTAATATCTAGAAAATCCTAGGCAATTGTCCAAAAAGATTGCTCTGACGAGGAATGCAGTTAAGTCCCAAAGCTAAAACGCTAACACGCATATGTTCGAAGGACTAACGGAACGACTCGGAAAAACTTTCCGGAACCTTACCGGCACAGGTAAGCTGACTGAAGCTAACATGGCTGAAGCACTGAAGGAGGTGCGCAGCGCTCTTCTATCTGCAGATGTGCATTTTAAGGTTGCCCGTGAGTTCATTGAAAAGGTGAAGGCTGGCTGCGTTGGTGAGGAAGTGCTTCAATCCGTCAGCCCCGGACAGCAGGTAGTAAAAGTCATCAATGACGAGATGGTAGAACTCCTTGGCGGAGAGTCCCCCCCCGCTCTCACCAAGAAACCTCTCAAGGTCATGATGGTAGGACTACATGGCTCAGGCAAGACCACAAGCTCTGCCAAACTCGCAAAGCTTCTAAGTAAAAAAGAAGGCTTTCGTCCGATGCTGGTGGGTTGCGACATCTACAGGCCAGCTGCCATTGACCAGCTAGAGACCCTTGCTCGAAACGAAGAGTTCCTATTTTACGGTGATCGAAACTCCAAAGATGTTCCCTCTATCGGCAAGGCAGGTCTCCGTGAAGGCTTAGACAGGGGTGCCAGCCTGATAGTTTTCGACACCGCTGGACGACTTCAGATCGACACCGATCTCGTTGAGGAGGTAAAGAGACTACGCGCTGAAGTTAACCCCGATGAAGTCTTCCTCGTCGCTGATAGCGCGCTTGGACAAGAGGCTGTCAATGTAGCAAAAACCTTTCACGAAGCAGTTGATCTCAGTGGGATCATTCTAACCAAGCTAGACGGTGATGCCCGTGGAGGGGCAGCACTCTCGATGAAGCATGTTACAGGAGTGCCCATCCGCTTTGCGGGAACTGGGGAAAAAGTTGATGACTTCGAAGCGTTTCACCCCGACCGCATGGCTTCGCGCATTCTCGGAATGGGAGACGTGGTCTCCCTCGTTGAGAAGGCTCAAGAGACAATGGACGAGAAAGAAGCCGAACGCATGGCCGAAAAGATGCAGCGTGCTGACTTCAACCTTGAAGACTTTCTCAAACAGATGCAGCAGGTCAAAAAGCTCGGTTCCTTGGGCTCAGTTGTCAATATGCTGCCCGGAATGAATGGAGTAGAAGTTGGCGAAAAAGAAGACCGCCAGATGAAACAGACAGAGGCGATCATCCAGTCTATGACCATTTACGAACGTCGGAACCCAGCTATTCTCAACGGCAGTCGCCGCATGCGTATTGCAAATGGATCCGGCGTGAAAATTAAAGACGTCAATCAACTTCTAAAGAACTTCGGGCAGATGCGCAAAATGATGAAAAAGCTTCAAGGAGGTAAAGGCCGTAAGATGATGGAAAGCCTAATGGGTGGTGGCATACCTGGAAACTGATTCTTTAACTCTTCATCAAATCAGAAAAATTAGCTAAAAGATGAGCTGTCCTATTTTTACCATCGCGAACCAGAAGGGTGGTGTCGGCAAAACTACCACCGCTATCAATCTATCCGCAGCACTTGCCCAAGATGGCATCCCCGTACTGCTGGTTGACATGGATCCTCAGGGGAACGCAACCAGCGGTCTCGGTATTGAGAAAGAAGAAGGCGTAAGCCTCTATGACCCAATGATGGGAGAGGGTAATGCCACTGAAATGATTCGGGAGACACCGATGAAAAACTTTTCGATTCTTCCATCCGAACGAGATCTCGCAGCGGTTGAAACCGAACTCGGACGTAAGGAGAATTACCTCGCTCAACTCCGCAACTGCTTGGCCCCGCTAAAAAAAGGAGGCAAGTTTAAGGCCATCATACTTGACTGCCCCCCTGCCCTTGGAATGCTTTCGATGAATGGCCTAGCCGCTGCGGACCATCTACTTATAGCACTCCAATGTGAGTATCTTGCACTCGAAGGTCTTGGACAAATCCTAGATACCATGGAGCAGATTAAGTCTGCTGGAGCCAATAAAAAGCTCCAACTTGGAGGTATCATCATGACGATGTTTGATGGTCGAACCAAGCTATCGGAGCAAGTCGTCAACGACGTACGCAACCACTTTAAGAAGGATGCTTTCAAGACCGTAATCCCAAGATCCATTCGGCTGAGTGAAGCCCCCAGTTTCGGCCAAACAATCTTTGACTATGACAACTTCAGCGCTGGAGCAAAAGCATACCGCAGTCTAGGCAAAGAGGTCATCAAGCGCTTTAAAATAAAATAGGATCCAGCCAATGGGCTGGATTCGCACTAAAATTAAAGAGATTTGGATCAAAATGATTTAGAGGCCTCTGCCATACGTCTCCAAAAGCGAATTGGCTACACCTTCAAAGACAAGGTTCTGCTGCGGGTAGCTCTCACCCATCCATCCCTGACCCATAATAATAAGGATCATCCTGAAAACAACCAACGGATGGAGTTTCTGGGAGACGCAGTCCTAGATCTAATACTAGCTGAAGAATTGTATAAAACGTACCCGGACGAAAGAGAGGGCTTCCTTGGACAGTGCAGGTCATCGATGGTACGAGGGGATACTTTATCCGAAATCGCAAGAAACCTTAAAATTCAGAACGCTTTACTGCTCTCCCCTTCAGAAGAACGAAATAAGGGTCGAAACAAAGACTCAAACCTAGAAGATGCTCTCGAATCGCTAACTGGAGCGATCTACTTGGACAGTGATTATAAGAGTGTTCGGAAAGTGGTTCTGAAGTGGTTTAAAAAGCTTCTTCAAAATCTAGAAAAAAAGGTGGCCAAGGATAACCCGAAGGGCAATCTCCAAGAAGCAGTTCAGGCCAAGGGGAATGAACCTATCGAATACCGAGTCCTCAATGTAGATGGCCCTGACCATGCGAGAGAATTCAAGATTGCTGTATTTATTGGAGGTAAACGCAAAGGTACTGGCGTTGGGAATAGCAAAAAAAAAGCAGAAGAAATCGCTGCCGAGAAGGCCTTCAAGCGGATGAAATAAATCCAAATACCTTTGTATTTCGGAATTAGGTACTTTGCTAATTACAAAAAATGCAGCAAATTCGATTACCTGCCAATGCAAGTAGCAAAACTTTGATTGGGATTTCAGAACCCGCAGTCGCCCCTTTTGTGGTTTCTGAATTACAGACCCATACACACCCCACGTCTATCTTGCTAGATAATGAGCAGCGTGATCTTGAGTTCTTGGCACGCGAGGTAGTGTTTTATTTGCGGATGGCCAGCATGGAGGAGGACTTTGTAGTTAGAATACTACCTGAGATCCCATCTGGGGACATAGACAAAGAACACATCTTCGACCTACAATGCGATCGTCTTGCTGCACTGACTGAATTACAAAATTTGGAAAATCATTATAGTGGTAATGCTAAAAGGCTCATTCTGTTAACCACTCCAACAGCAATTTTTCAACCCTGTCCGCGACCAGAATTCCTCCAATCAAAGGAGATAAAAATAACTAGAGGCGATGAAGTTCCTTTTACGGATTTTGCCAAAAGGCTTGGAGAAGAACTTGGATATTACTCCGAAGTGCTTTGCGAAACACCGGGAGAATTCGCTGTTCGAGGAGGATTAATAGATGTTTATCCGCTAAATGCCGATGCCCCTCACCGAATCGACTTCTTCGGAGACGAAGTTGAACAGATTCGACTCTACGACCCCACTACACAGCGCACACTCGGCGAAGTTAATGAACTTACAATTGCTGGGACTCCAGAAAATGAGGAGACAGATTACACCGCGGATGCACTTGGCTTTCTACCTACTGAAATTCTTTGGATATTGCGCGAAGCTTCGCGACTTACCGCTGGCCATACTAAGTGGTTCAACCACCCAGAGAACTTTGAAAACCCACATAGGGACTTCCGAGATATCTTTAATCGAAAAGATGCGGCTAATGATAATTGGACTTCGCTTAGCGAGGTCGATGAAAACTCAGTGTTTTTTGAAGAGTCACAAGTACGCATTGAACACATCACCGAACCAGCCGGCAATTTTTTAACCGCTCTCCATACTGCTGAGCGCCACCTTGACGAATTCGAGACCCTTCAAGAGCACCGAGAAAAACTTCTCAAGGAATTACACTACTGGCAACGTGAGAAGATCCACGTCGTACTGGTTTGCAGAACAGAAGGTGATAAAAGCAAAATTGCTGAACTCATATCAGAAACTGATGGTATCCAGAGATTCGCACCCGACTTTGTCACTGGTGACATCCACGAAGGCTTCCGGATTCGAAGCAAGGAGTTCGGGGCTATATTTCCAAAATTTTGTGAGAAGGCAAAACAAGGCATAGCCTTTATTGGAACCGATGATATTCTGGGCAGGCGAAAGTCTAGGCTGGGCAATTTTAAACGCAGGCTGTTGCCTCAACAAAAGCAGGTTGATCAGCTACTCGACTTTTCAGAACTCGCAGATGGCGATCATCTCGTACACCTCCAGCACGGAGTGGGAATATTTCGTGGTCTACGTCACCTAGAACTTGGTAACAAGGAGGAAGAAGTCATCTCTCTCGAGTTTGCGGAGGAGACCTTTTTGCATGTGCCCCTTAGAGAGTCTCACCTATTAAGTCGATACGTGGGTCTCTCCAAGCAATCACCCAAGTTGGGCAAGCCAGGCTCAGGCCAATGGGAGAAAATTCGTGCCAAGGCAGAACAGGCTGCTCTCGACTATGCTGCCGAATTATTACGTTTCCAAGCGACTCGAGAAATCGAGACGGGGTATAACTTTGGCGAGGATCATCCATGGCAACAAGAGTTCGAACAAACCTTCCCTTTTCGCGAGACCCCTGACCAAGTAACAGCAATTCAAGCCGTCAAAGAAGACATGCAGAAGAAACGTCCGATGGACAGGCTTGTCTGTGGAGACGTCGGTTTCGGCAAGACCGAGGTTGCTATTCGCGCAGCATTCCGAGCTGTAACAGGAGGCAAACAAGTAGCCTTTCTCGCACCAACTACAGTACTCGCCCAACAGCACTACAATACGCTTCGTGAACGGATGGCAGGCTACCCCGTAATTGTCGAGCAAGCCAGCCGATTTGTTCCTCCTCGCAAACTAAAAGCCACACTGAAAGCTCTTCACGAAGGAAAAGTAGACATCCTTGTGGGTACGCATCGACTCCTAGGACAGGACATTCTCTTCAAAGACTTGGGCTTGCTCGTTATAGACGAAGAACAGCGTTTCGGGGTAAAACAGAAGGAACGACTCAAGCAAATGCGTGCAGCCGTAGACATCATAACACTGAGCGCGACCCCGATTCCTCGAACACTTTACATGGCACTGGCAGGGGCTAGGGATCTCAGCACAATTGAAACTGCACCGAAAAGTCGCTTACCCATACAAACTGTTGTTAAAGGCTACTCAAAGGAGATTGTTAAGCAGGCGATTGGTTTGGAGACTTCTCGAGGAGGGCAAGTGTTCTATCTCCACAATAAGGTTAAATCAATAGAGGGTGTGGCAAGAGGCTTGAGGGAGATGTTCCCAAAACTCCAAATAGCTGTCGGACACGGCCAAATGGGGGAAAGAGAACTCGAGAGTGTCATGACAGAGTTCGTAGCCGGTAAGTACAACGTACTAGTTTGTACAACTATCATTGAGTCCGGACTGGACATCCCCAACTGCAACACCTTGATTATTGAGGGAGCGGACCGCTTTGGACTAGCCCAACTCTACCAGTTGCGGGGAAGAGTAGGAAGGTTCAATCGACAGGCCTTTGCTTACCTTTTGCTCAATCGTGATACAACCCTTCGTGATCAGGCCCGCAAAAGACTATCTAGCATACGTCAATTCAACCAACTTGGAGCAGGCTTTCGGATTGCCATGCGGGATCTCGAATTACGTGGCGCAGGCAACCTTTTAGGAACCGAACAAAGTGGACATATCGCTGGTGTGGGTTTTGACCTGTACTGCCAACTGCTACGTCAGAGCATAGCCAGCCTCAAGGGAGAAAAAACGGCAAGTCGGATAAGAGCTGGTCTCAAGCTAGACTTTGTTCAGTTTGGACAGCACCAAGAGTCAGAATCAGGATCTGCACAGACTGACTTCCAAGCTCTGAAAGCATCCAATTTAGAGGATACGCACGTCCCTCCTATACAAGCGATACTGCCTGAGTCTTATATCTCTGAGGCCCAGCTTAGAATCACATTCTACCGCAGGCTTGCAACTGCAGTTGATACCAAGGCAGTAG
>CAJWWL010000049.1 GCA_913048125.1 uncultured Opitutia bacterium
CTGTCTCAAGAATGGAGGAGATGTCTGTGAGCTGATTCTCCTGTAAGAATAACATACGGTAGCCTTGGTGTCCCAAGAGTGGTGCAATATCCGTGATCCGGTTGCCTTGGAGATCTAATACATCCAGATTTTTTATGTTTTCTAGGGGGGCAATGTCGGTCAGACGGTTGCCTCCGAGATACAGGGACCAGAGCTTTGTGTGCTTAGCTAACGGAGCAATATCTGTAATCTGGTTACTGGTTAGATAAAGAGACCGGAGGGTCGGAAGATCAGCTAGGGGAGCTACATCAGTGAGCTGATTGTTTTCCAGGTTCAGGTACTGTAGTTTGTGCAGATTTTTGAGAGGAGAGGCATCCGTGATCTTGTTGTCAGAAAGGTCTAGAAGCTGCAGACGGGGGAGCCCATCAATTGGAGAGAGATCAGTGATCGCATTGCCAGGAAGTTCAAGAGATGCAAGTGCTTTACAGTGTTCGAGCCCTTTCAGGCTGCGGATTCCCATCTTTCGGCCTTCGACGGATGAGATTTGTGCGACGTCAGCGGCTGTTAAGGGTGCTTGATTGTCGCGTTTTGAGAATACTTGGCGGCGGACGGCGTTTTCCAGGTTCTTATCTTCGAAGACCGAGACGATCTTCTTTTTTGGCTTAGGCTCTTTCTTTTCTTGAGGCGGTGCCTTTTCATCCTTAGCTATGATTTGGGCACTCCAAATCAGAGGTGTGATAAGAAGGAGTCTGGCTAGTATTTTAAATGTTTCTTTGCTCGGCATGGTTGTGTGCAAATCTGATTTTGATGTCGCAACACTGTCAAGGGGTTTGACAGGTTCGATGGGTTGGGTAATTTCCCGCCCTCTATGAGCCGTAAAGTATACGTTGGTAACCTCGTCTTTGATGCAGATCGTCTGGATGTTCTAGACCTTTTCTCCGATTACGGATCTGAAGAGGTTTTTATGGGCAAGGATAAGTTCACAGGTCGTTCCAAGGGCTTCGCTTTTGTCACTCTCGAGTCCGATGCGATGGCAAAGAAGGCCGTTGAGGACCTCAATGGTACAGACTTTGCCGGTAGACCTCTCAAAGTGGCTATCGCTGAGGAATAGCTAGTTTAAATTTCACCAACCTCCTTCAATCCACCAATCCCCTACAATTATGAAAACCTCCCGTCGTAAGCTTATTCGAAATGCACTTGGTATGACTGCAGGCGCCGCTGCTATTACACCTGTAGCCGCAGATGACAGAATTCAGCGTTTCATCCTTAAGAAGAAGGGTGGGGTGCGTAAGGGGCGTATCAACCAATCTGTAGTTTCTTGGTGCTTTGCTGAGTATTGGAGCACTGATAAGATGTGTCGAGTTGCCAAGGACCTTGGCTGCAAGAGCATCGAGTTGATTTCTCCTGATGAGTTTCCCACACTTAAGAAGCATGGTCTCACCTGTGCGATCACTCCTATCGACATGGGGGGGCCTCCTTTCGTACAGGGCTGGAACAACCCAAAATACCACGAGAAAGTGGGTGCCGCCACCCGCAAGGCCATCGATGCAGCCTCCGAGTTAGGTTCGCCTAACGTCATTGCCTTCAACGGATATGCTGAGGACGTCAGCTTGGAAGATGGAGCTGCAAATTGCGTCAAGGGACTGAAGGGTATCGTGAAATATGCCGAAAAGAAAAATGTCACGCTTTGTTTGGAAATGCTCAATACTCGTGACGACTCGGATCCGAACAAGGGGCACCCCGGTTATCAGGGAGACCACATTGATTACTGCTTAGACATCGTGAAGAAGGTGGGTTCGCCGAATATGAAACTCCTCTTTGACATCTATCATGTTCAAATCATGGATGGTGATGTGATTCGTCGTGTCCATGAATGTGGCGAGCATATTGGCCATGTACATACTGCCGGTAATCCCGGTCGTGGTGAACTAGATAACGATCAAGAGATCAACTACCCCCCAATCATGAAGGCTTTGCTTGATATTGGCTACAAGGGCTTCGTTGGGCAGGAGTTTATTCCTACTCGGGACCCTCTACAGGGATTGACCGAGGCTGTGGAACTCTGCGACGTCTAGAGCCGGATTGCTGCTGGCTCCAGATTGAGTTTTGGGACTTCTACCATTTACACAGGCTGTCGACAAAGGCAGCTGAACCATCTCGAAGCCAACCATCGAGTTGTGCGGGTTCTTTAAGTTGCTGGCCTCGCATTCGGGGTACGGACAGGTAGCCGCAGTGTATGCCTGAGAGTGCACTCATGTCGCCCCAGAGTTTTTCGAATTGCGCAACAGGGAAGATATCTTCTTGGCCACGTCCCCAACGTTTTTTTACGTCTTTTAGAGTCACGTATGTAGGCATGCGATCTGAGGCTTTCCGAATGGCAAGAGCAACACGATCCTCATTTGAGAGATCTGTTTTTTCGAGCTGGAAGAACCGAAGCAGACCAGATATACTTACCCAGTTCGTGAGTGTATTGTACCAGGACAAATCAAACTCGCATTCTTCGTGAGGCATGGCAAGACCCTCGATGATGCGGTTTTGTCCATTGATCTTGGCTAGACCTCCGCCCCTGTCCTCGAGGTTGCGTCGGATGACTTCGAAGGTGAGGTCGTTTCCTGAGAGAATGTGTGCACCTAGAAGAGAAGGGGACAGGTCAGTGCCAAGTGTATCGATATTGTGGACCAAAAGGTATTCCAGATCGGGATGCTCATCAAGTAGGCGAGCGAGAACCCCGTTTCGTAGTAGATTTGGGATCTCATACCAGTGACCCACAGGATGCATGCACTGGAGAGGGAGATTGTCTCGATAGTCCGTGCCCTCACCAGTATTTCGTGCCCAATCAAGGAGGGCGCCACGGAGACTTTCTTGCATTTTCTGAGCTTGTTCGTCGAGGATCTGCTGGGGTGTTTCCTCCCAGTGGAATCGCAAGTCTCTAATCGTGGGCACTGTCCGAAGGCCAACATAACGTCCGGGAGATAGATGCAAGGTTGATTCCGATTCTTGGAGCCAGGTCTCTATGGGTTTTTGAGTGAGATAGCTGGTTGTTGCGACGTGAGGGATGTCTGTCCCACTTAGGTTTGAACTTCGAAGAGTCTTCGCAAGGTGGACCTCTAAAAAGTTGCGGTGGCGACCTCCGAACTGCGCGAAAGGATGTAGCGCCTTTACTACACCGGCACCGCGTGTCCAGCGAGAACCCGCACCTCCAGCCAGTGTGACCACTGCAACCTTCCCAGAGGTTAGGGCTTCTTGGCCGGCCTGTTCCCATTCTTTAGGGAGTTGTTCTGTCGCCTCGGTAGCGTTGATAAGTTCCTCAAGAGGTACGTCTTGGATTAGAGTGTTGGGAGGAAGTCTGTTTTGTGCAAGGCCTATGCGACCAGCCTTGATATCCGCTCGGATTTGCTCGTGTTGAGCTGGATCAAAACCATTGCTTCCCAGAGCCTGATCAAGACTCCTTTGGGTAACATTTGAGGATGTGTTCTTAGCACTCTGACTCTTATCTATGAGAGCCTGAGCTAGTTCGATGTTGCTGAGACTTGCTTTACGTACCTGATCAAGTTCTGACTGACGAGTTGGCGTGAGCTTATGATTTTCCTGTCTTAGCAGCTTAGGAAGAGTTGTTTGATAGTAGGAGGTGGGCAATAACGCATCGGATCCATTGCGCAGTGTAGCGCTGGTGCCATTCTCGTTGATGGAAAACTCGTAAGTTACTGGGTCCATCGCAAAGGGCAGGGCGGACTCAAGTCGCGTCTTGTTGGCCTGAAGAATTTCTCCCAGGCGCTTTTGGGCCTCTAGCCTTTTCCAAGGAGCAAATAAGAATCCCATTCCACCACCTGCCATCCCGCCGAGCATCCAGAATCCCCAGAAATCATTTCCAAATTCCTCGTCCACCTGTTCTATAATTGCTTCGGTATATTCATTGGTGGCCCATGGGATGATCGCCTTGAGCGGACCATCAAAGTTCTGCTGGGTCAGACGGCCTACCTGCTCTATGTTGCCTTGTTTCAGCGCGGCAATCATTTGGTCTAGAAGACGAATGGCATCCTGACGGGCTTTCCATTCCGAAGCAGAGCGTAGAAGGTATTTCTCTGTCACCATCTCAAGAATGGGTCCTACATCTTGAGCCATTCCACCATGAACGAGTACAAGGCTTTCTTCTAGTTTTCGCCGGGAACCAGGTGGGATTTCCTCTGTAGGAAATATGTGGTGGCGTGGTAGGAGACGTCCTTTGCTTACGCCATATTCTGGGTCATCCTTGTTGGCTTCAACTCCTTCGATGAGCTTGATGCCGGGCCAAACTCCACCTGAGTCTTGCCAGCCCCCGCCAGATCCACCGATCCATTCTCCGAGAATAGCTCTTGATGCAACGATGCGGCGCTCGTTCTCATCTAGCGGCCCTTCAAGGCTGCCTACTTGTCCAGTTGCACGCATGCAGGCGCTTACGAGGCAACCCAACAAGTTGGTGGAGACTGCGAGTCGGGATCCCTTTGGGATGTTGTTGACTTTGCTGACGACTTCGATGCCGCGGTCTGGTCCAGCAATTCGAGCCAGCAATTCTTCGAGGGTTTGACGTGAACTTTCGATGCCTGGAGGTATGATTCCCGAAGCTATGACCGCAGCTTTCAGCAACCCTAGGTAGTCTTTTGCAAAATCAAAGACCTCGCCGATGCTTTGAATTTCGGCACTTGTTTCTAGATCCACACTGCAAAGTCTGAGGATTGGCTCGTCAATCACCCGCACGTAAGCTTCTACCGGAGGGCGTGGTTCTCCAGTCCCATGGACGCATAGATCTATGGATATGTTGAGTACACGAGCGCCAGCAGGGTAGTCCATACCGAGGAAAAAAATATCACTCCATGCGCTGTGTGTGAGATCCATCCGAACGGCTGTGGTCTCAGCTATGATGGGAAACAGTCCCGTAGAGAGATCTTTTTTGAGCAACCGGGGTTGGATACGCAAGGGGTGGTCTGCCGAGTGGCCTACGCGAAACATCCACTGGTTGCCTCGCACAGAGCGAACGCTTCTGCGTACTTGATTGGCAAGTGTCTGAAAGGCAAGTCGATGGTAGGCTTCGGCCAAAGCGCTGGAAATGACCGCGTTAGGTCCCTGACGATCCTGAGTTAGAAGAAAGGCATCAATCGCCTCTCCATACCTACGCTCTAATAGGCTTTCATGGCCCTGAAATGGGATCGAGCCAGCTGTTTCAAAGGATTCCTTGGAGGGAAGATGGAATCGATGGATTGCGTGCAAAAAGAACAACGCTCGAACACGCTCGTAAAGGTTGGCATGTTCACGCCGGAAGCGGTCAAGTTCCGCACATTCTGCCAGAAGGGAGCCAACATCTGCGGTATCACAAAAATCTTCTAATGGCCGGTTGCGTGTATCGGCGGAGTCCCCAAGTAGGATGTCAATCAGTTCTGACACAGAGTGTTCCCGATGTTATCTGGATTCTCGCTGGGCAAGTAAGGTGAGCATTCGGTTGAGAACCTCATCACGATCCTGACCGTTGAGTGCCACGTCGAGCTGTGCGGTTAGAAGACCATATTTAATGCCCACATCGTAACGATTATCTTGCATGACTAGGGCCAGATATTTCTCCCTCTGAGCCAGCTGATTAAGTGCTTCGGATAGAGTCGGTCGAGTGTCGGGTTCCTCAAGCTTTTCTGTGAGAAGCTCAAGTACCATAGGAGTTAATACATGCATCCCGAAAAAGCAGAGATAGTGTCCCGCCCGAATACCTGGTACGATAAGCTCCTGTTCTGCCAATGTCGGAGTAGGCTTTTCGAGGACAGTATCAATCTCGTACAGGTCCTGATGACCCGCATGACATCGACCTCCCACCGTTCCGAAGTAAGGTAGTAGGTTTTCCCGCGTTGCCTGCACCGCTGAGACAGCACAGCCTTGTTCTTCTGCGGTCCTGACCAGATGCTCCGCACATCCTCGTTTCCCAGAGCTTACGTAAAGGTGATCGCCGACAAGGTGAAGAAATGATTCGTCACCCACAAATTCTCTGCCCAGTGAAAGGGCGTGACCATAGCCTCGTGGCTCCTCTTGCGGAATAAACCTTAGGCGGTGTGCATGTTCGGGGACGACCTTGGAAAAAGTAGTTTCATCGCCAGGTTGTACAATGATTGCAACTTCTTCGACATTAGCTCTAAGTGCTTCTTCAACAAGAATTTGAAGGACCGTCTTTTCAGTGCCGTCTCCGTCAATAAGTGTCTGAAGTGGGAGGTTTCGCTGGTCAGGAGAACCAGCGGTGATGACGGCTTTGCGCACTTTCATGTGGGTTGTAATGCTAGTCTGGAGTGTGGAGTTGTCAACTTGGCGTCTAGAAAGCTGATACTCCTAAGGTTTTGGTCAGTGGATTAGATGTTCATCACCTAGTGACTAGGTCTGACATACGCGGTTCCCAGTCTAGGGTTGCCACACGATTAAGGTCGCCGTCTTGGGTGATATGATAGGCACTTAGGGTGGCCCCAGTAGTTGCTGACACTAATAGATACTTGCCATCTGGCGATAATGCGAGGCCCCATGGAACCTTATCGGCCTTAGTTAAGCCAAGTAGTTTGGCGTGCCCATTTTCCAGAACTTTATAACGTGCAATGCGATCAAAGTCCTGTTTATGGCCACGTAATCCGGCGAAAAGGAATTTACCATCTGGTGTGATATGTAGGTCTGAAGCACTAAGGCCAATCTTAGACATTCCGGGAGGAAGAATCGCGATGTCCTGTTCCACTTTCAATTGGCCATCTTTATCACGACGGTATGTTGAAAGACCTATGCCTTGCTCATTGGAGAAGTAGACCATTGGAAGTTTTGGGTGGTAAGCCATGTGCCTTGGCCCCGTTCCATGGCGGGGTTTCGCATCCTTGGGTTCTAGCGCGGTTACTTTTCCGGTATTGCCGTCGTATTTGTACTGCAGCAGGGCAAGATTTCCTTTCACATAGGGAACATAAAGGTTCTGGTTATCGGGCGATACCAAGACACAGTGTGCCTCGCGTTTACCTTCATCTACAGTGGTGATGGCTTTACCTGGTCGTCCGCGCTCATCAAGAGGGTATACATTGAGGCGTCCATTTCCGTAGCTCACTCCGAGCAGGTGTTTATTATCTCCATCAAGGCTTAGGTAGCAGGCACCGTCGTTGAAGTTTACATGTTCATGTTTTTGGTAGGTGCCATTATTTGAGAGTGTAACCACCGCCCCAGGTACTTTTCCGGGTTCACCACTGGTAGCGGTTATGTAAAGGAGCGGTTTATTTGGATGAGCCGCGATGATTCGTCCGGCAATACCGAGATCCACCTTCTTCTCTACATCCAGCGTTAAGCTACTACCTTTTGGTGTAGCCCTGACAATCCAAAGTGTGTTGGACTTGTTACAAGGGGAGTACACACGGAACACATTGGCTGTACAATTCAGCGCGGTTGATAAAAGAAGCAAAAGAGCGTATTTGTATTTCATAGGAATTTAATGAGGTATCAAATTAGGTGACTAATGTCCAAAAACAAGAAATTCATAGCCTTGGTTAATTTCCAAAATATGTATTTCGTTCTAAAATTGCTTCCTATGTCTGACTGTCCTTACCATACTGAATCAGGCAGAAATACCCACAGGTTTTCCACCAATTTTATCTTTTTGTCTTCAGTTCTGGTCCAACTGTTTACCATACAACTATTGGGTTCGCCTCCATACAGTGGAACCATCTTTGTCGACCCAGATATCTTGACCGAGGATGATCCTACATATTTCCAAGGTCTTGAGGATGCAGGTCAGGCTTCGCGCACGATGTATGACCGGAGGTCTGGTTGGGTGAGTGAAAATGCATTTCTTTTTAATGCAAGTTTCAGTGATTTACCAGATGTAGAGATTCAGGTTAACCCCGAATTTGGAAATGTGGATGCTGCGCGCTTGGAGGCCGAAAAGTACGCTCCGGTCATCGGACGTTTACCAAAGTGCCTACGGGAAGATGTGGAGACCGTTTGGATCCACAAGGGGGTCTATGGCTTCGGTGGAGGGAATAATAACCTCCTTATTCATACGGGTCAGGCGGACGAGTATGTAGCATCTGGAATTCTTGAAGAGACTTTTATACACGAGGCGTGCCACACATCCTTAGATGCAGAGCACGCATTTGCAGAGGAATGGCTTGCTGCTCAGATTGCTGACGACGCATTTATCTCCTCCTACGCGCGCGAAAACCCGACTCGCGAAGATATCGCAGAGTCCTTTCTTTTATATTATGCTCTACGTTACCGTGCTGAACGGATTTCTGAATCAGTTGCCGAAGTGATTCAGGAGACTATGCCCAATCGTATCGCTTACTTTGATAGCTTGGACCTAGGGCTTGAAGATTTGGAAGACGATATTTGGAACGGGGCCCTTGACCTTGGGAACAGTTGGAAGTGGCTTGATTGGTTCGGAACCTACTATCAAGAATCCTCGAACTGGATCTACCTTTTGGATATTGGCTGGTTCTACTCACAGGCCACTTCTAGCACTTCGATTTGGTTCTGGCATGAAGAACTTGGTTGGCTCTGGACTTCACGATCGGTTTTTCCACGCCTCTACCTGTATTCCGCCTCGAATTGGATATACTGGCACATGGATAGTGGTAGTTATCTACG
Organism: uncultured Opitutia bacterium; assembly: GCA_913048125.1. Classification (GTDB taxonomy): domain Bacteria; phylum Verrucomicrobiota; class Verrucomicrobiia; order Opitutales; family JABJCN01; genus JABJCN01. The sequence continues at coordinate 8,596 of CAJWWL010000049.1, forward strand.
CTACTACTATGACTTTGGTAGTGGAGGTTGGGTTGAGCTTTAAGACGGATTGCCCATCAGCAACTAGAACCTTGGCTTAGCCATTCTCGAATTGACGCGCATTCACCCCAATGCCATTTTCCGCCGCCATGTTTATTATTCACGTCTATCTCCATGTGAAGGAGGATTGCATCGATCGTTTCAAAGAAATCACTCTTGATAACGCTCGCAATACTGTTCAGGAACCCGGAGCCATCCGGTTTGACGTATTTCAAAACCAAGATGACCCTTCTAGATTCACCTTTGTGGAAATCTACAAGGCACCCTCTGACATCGACCATCACAAGTCTACTGACCATTATGCACGCTGGGCGGATGCTGTTGACGAGCTTCTGGTTGAGCCTCGTTCTCGAGATATCATGACCAACGTATTCCCTGAGGATGATGGGTGGACATCTCCTGCACTGTAGTCTTACATTTTTTCAAAAAATCTATGAGCTTCGAATCTCGCTTAACTCAGCTAAACCTTCAATTGCCGCCAGCTCCTCCAAGGGGCGGCGTCTACAAGCCCGTTCTGATTTCGGGCAATCTGGCTTACTTCTCAGGGCATGGTCCATACAAATCAGATGGTACCTACATAACAGGCAAGGTCGGCGCAGACCTCGATCTTGCTGCTGGCCAAGAAGCTGCGCGCCAGACTGGGCTCGCCATACTTGCTAGCATGCGAGAAAGTCTTGGTAGTCTGGATCGCATTAAGCGTGTCATTAAACTCCTTGGCATGGTCGACTGCCCGTCAGATTTCCATGAGCATCCACAAGTTATAAATGGTTGCAGCGAACTGTACCGCGATATCTTTGGTGAGGACGCTGGGGTAGGCGTGCGCAGTGCAGTTGGTATGGGCTCTTTACCAGGTGGTATCTCGGTTGAAATTGAGGGCGTCTTCGAGATTACCGACGATTATTCTTTCTGAAATTTATTAAGCTTATGTCTGAAGTATCCCAAGTCGCAAAAGAACTCCTCCGAAGAGTGCCTGCAGGTATCGGCGGTGTCGTAGTTGCCATCATCGTCGCCGTTGCAGCGATGACTAGCTGGTTCACCGTAGATCCTGAAGAGAAGGCAGTCGTGCTTCGCTTCGGCGAAATCAACCGTACTGTTGGCCAAGGTATGCAGTTTAAGATGCCTTTTGGTATTGAGCGTGAGTATAAAGTCCCCGTATTGCGTCAACTTAAGGAGGAGTTCGGCTTCCGAACCACTGCTGGAGACCCCCAGTCTCAATTCAACTTTACTAGCTACGATGCCGAGTCGCTCATGCTCACAGGTGATCTAAATGTGGCCGATGTTGAATGGGTCACCCAGTTCACGATCACAGATCCTGAAAAGTATCTCTTTAGCTATCGCGTTCACGATCGGCCTTACCGCTACAACGAGGCTATCATGGCTTTTCGTGATATGAATGAAGCCGTGATGCGGCAAGTGATTGGTGACCATACCATCATAGAAGTGCTTACGGCTGGCCGAAGCCGTATCCAATCTGAAGTCCTGGTCAAGCTACAGAACATGTGTGAAGAGTATGACCTTGGTGTTCGAGTTGACCAAGTGATCCTACAAGATATCAATCCACCTGAGCGCGTCAAACCTGCCTTTAACGAAGTCAATCAAGCTGAGCAAGAGCGTGACACAACCATCGAGAATGCTCGTGCTCAGTACAACAAAGTCATCCCGCGCGCTGACGGGGAGGCGGCTAAGTCGATTGCCACTTCTGAGGGTTACAGTCAAAGAAGAGTTAACGAAGCTAAGGGTGATGCTCTTGCATTTGATGCTATCTTTAAGGCCTACTCAGAGGTGCCTGAAGTTACCCGAAAGCGGATTTATCTAGAAACCATGGAGCAAGTACTGCAAAATGCTGGTCGTAAAATCATACTTGATGATGAGGTCTCTGGTGTACTTCCGCTTCTTAACCTCAACCAGGAGGGCAAGTAGACATGAAGCAAGGTTCTTATGCAGTAGGAATACTCCTCGCCATGTGCGTTGCAATTGTGATGTTATCATCCATTTACGTTCTGGATGTCACTCAGCAAGTTTTCATAACTCGCTTTGGTAAAATTGTTGGTAAACCGATCACTGAACCTGGTTTGAAGTTTAAGGTGCCAATCGTAGACAAAGTTAACCGTTTTGATAAGCGCTACCTTGAATGGGACGGTCATCGGAATCAAGTCACCACTGGCGATCAGCGATTTATTGAAATTGATACGTATGCCCGCTGGAGAATTCTTGATGCACGAACATTCTTCGAAAAGGTTAAGGATGAGTCTGGCTCTCGTACTCGACTTGACGATATTTTGGATGGTGCAGCACGTAGTGCAATTGCTGAGAATAATCTTGCCGAAATTGTTCGTTCTGAGAATCGAGCTGAGGATGAGCAGATTTCTGAATCTGATGTTAACCTAGATGGAGATGAAGGTGCTGGTCTTGGGGCAAATATTCTCCAGTCATTTAAGGTAGGCCGTGAAAACATTTCCCGCCAAATACTCGAAAAGGCTAAGCCTACACTTGCAGAGTTTGGAATTGAACTACTGGATTTTCGTTTTAAGCGAATCAATTACGCACCTGAAGTTCAGGCTCAAATTTTTCAACGTATGATAGCTGAGCGAAAGCAAATGGCTGAAAAGTTTCGTTCAGAAGGGTTTGGTGAGGCTGCCAAGATTGAAGGTCGTCAACAACTCGAACTCGATAGGATTCAGTCTGAAGCCCAGCGCAAGGTTAAGGAAATACAGGGCGAGGCCGACGCAGAAGCTGCGCGAATTTATGCAGCAGCTTATAACCAAAGTCCTGAGTCCCGTGAGTTTTATGAATTTCTTAAGACTATGGAGGCTTATCAGGAAAGCATTGGTCAAAAGGACTGGCTGATTTTTTCTTCGAAAAGCGAATTCTTCCGCTATCTGAAAAAGTCGCAGTGAAGACTGCGATCGCTGTCGCCGCGCATCCCGACGACATCGAATTCGTCATGGCAGGAACTCTCCTGCGTCTAAAAGACGCGGGCTGGGAGATTCACTATCTTAATATTTCTAACGGAAACTGCGGGAGTCAGAAACTCGATTCTGAAGAGACCGCCAATGTCCGTCTAACAGAAGCCCGTGAAGCCTCGAGGATTATGGGCGCAATTTTCCACGAACCCTTCTCCCGAGATCTCGAAATCCTCTATGACCTGCAGCATTTAAGGCGCCTAGCTGCAATCCTGCACGAAGTAGCTCCTGATCTTGTGCTCACTCATTCTCCCGAGGATTACATGGAGGACCACATGAATACTTCTCGGCTCGCTGTAAGTGCTGCTTTCACTCACAGCATGCCCAATTTCGAGACTATCCCATCCGTACCTCCCCCTTTTAAGGAGGTCACAATCTATCATGCCATGCCTCATGGTCTACAGGATGGACTTCGTCGTAAAATCAAGCCTGAAACCTTCGTGGATGTCACCGATCTGCAAGAAATCAAGCTAAAGGCACTCGCCGCCCACAAGAGCCAGCAGGACTGGTTGGAATCAAGTCAGGGGCTGAACTCCTATCTGCAAACCCTTGCTGATCAGGACCGCGAAGTGGGCCACCTTTCCGGCCAGTTTAGATTTGCCGAAGGCTGGCGTCGCCATTCACATTTAGGCTTTTCTAGCGAAGATCGAGATATTCTGACTGAAGCGTTGCCGGGAAGGGTTGTCTAGGAACGATATCCTCCCATCAAAAATTTGATACGGACGGGTTCTCATACCAGAAGACTCCGAGCTGGTCACGTTCTTCGCATGAGAAGAGATCAAGATCCCCATCTCCGTCCACGTCGAGTAGCTCAATGCGGTCATACTTCGTCCCAAGTGGGCCGCCGATGTCAGTATCCTTCCAAAACCTGTCGCGAGTAGAGTTCTTGTAACTGAGATAGAAGCAGCCAGAGAGGTGGCCATTTGCATGCTCACAGGTTACTGCAATGTCTAGTTTTCCATCTTTATCGAGGTCTGCCACGCGGACACCCTTTGCCGTACCATACTTTTCCGAGGGAAAGGTCAGAACTTGTTCCTCCCAATGTTGATCCAGTTTTTCAGGTTGGTAAAGTATGAGTATTTCGCGTGGACGGCAGGGGACAATGGCATCCTTTCGGCCATCACCGTTGAGGTCAGTAAAGTCGATGAACATGACTTCGCGACCGTGAGCACCCACCGTGTGCTCTACCCATGACTTCTGGTTGCGATTAGCTTTGGGCCCAGGGTTTTCAAGCCAGAGCACTTTGGAGTTCTTACTTTTTCGGTCCGAGGCGAGAATGTCGAGATCGCCATCATTATCCATGTCCTCAGTGCGTATTGTCATCAGCCATGAGGAGGCGCGGAGCTTATGGAGCTTCCATGCAGATAGGTCGCGAGGATTTTCAGGCGATTCAAGCCAAGAAATGGAACCACCACTTCCTTTTGAGCCTAGGACTAGGTCAATACCTCGAAGGCCGTCCATGTCCATAGAGAGGGCGAACATCCAAGAAGAACCAATGGTGTTGGGGAAAGTATCTGTATGCCACATTTCGGGCTTTAGATAATCGGACTTGATCTTAGGTGCCCAGTGAACATGGACTCGACGATTCCGACCTTCACAGGAACTGACTACATCTACATTTCCGTCTCGGTCTAGATCAATTAACACTGCGTCCTCAGGTGAGGGCACTTTCCCTACAGTAACAGCCGGCCATAGTTGCTGCACCCTTTCTTTGCCAGGATTTATGTAGGCGCGAACGATGCCTCCTTCCTCCCACCCAGTCGCAATGTCCAGTAGTTTATCACCATTAACGTCAAGAAAGCGCACACCGTCTGCGCCTCTTGAGGATTTGTCTATAGTATGAAGACTCCATTTTGCGCACAGCGGAGTGACTAAAACTAGTGAATAAATTAAGATCTTGATGATTTTCATTACAGAAGATTCGAGTCTTTAAAATTTTCGCAAAAAACATATGTTTTCAATCTTGGTTCAGTTTCTGCTCGATAATAGGCTGTTTTTTGCCTCCAAATTTAAATATCTTTCTATGAAGTCTGATTTCGTGTCATAACTACATTTTCTTTCGTGAACCGTTTAATCAAGATTTCCTTTCTATTCCAATTGTTTGCTTCCCATTGGATACAAGCGGATATCTTTTTTAGTGAGTATGCCGAAGGTTCCTCTCACAACAAGTATCTCGAAATCTACAACACTTCAAAGGATGAGGTTGATCTCTCTGAATACGCGTTGCCATCAGTTACTAACGCACCAAGTACTCCGGGTCAGCACGAGAGGTGGAACGCCTTTCCCTCCGGGGCAAAAGTCGGAGCTAGCGGTATCTATGTTGTCTTAAATCAAAACGCGGATGATGCAATCAAGCTTAAGGTCACTTCAGACCTCTCAACGTTCTCTTCATCCTCCCAAGAGGATTCTAACTCACTCCTTCCTTATCACACTCTCACCTACCTTAGTAACGGAGATGATGGATTTAAATTGGTTAAGGGTACTGAGGCAGACTTCGAGGTAGTAGATTCAATTGGTGATTGGCAGGCTGATCCAGGCACAGCATGGGCGGTTGCTGGAGTTAATTCTGGCACCAAAGATCACACTCTTGTACGCAAGCCATCCGTTTTAAATGGGGAACCTGACTGGGCAGCATCTGCCGGCGAAAACCCAGAAGGGTCACAATGGATAGTTTTGGACATAGACGCTTGGGATGACCTCGGGCAACATACCATAGATAACCCGATCGATAATCAATCAGGTCCCGATGGTTCTGGTTCAACTATTCTACTCAATACCACTCCACAACGCTCTCATTGGGAAACTGGCTCCATATTCAAAGGGGGTGTTTCTGGATCCGTTCTGGAACTTAGTTTTACTGGAAATGAAGGTTATCTTACGGCTTTTCAAATCACTTGGCCAGCGGCCCTCGGAGTTTTAGCCGAGGAGAACCTACTGCTTTCTGGAGATGGTTTTACTGAGGCGAACCTATCCTTTGACTCACCTGTTATATCAATCACTGGATGCAAGGTTGATTCCGTCAGTCATGGTAAGTTGACAATATCTGGTTTTTCAACTCCTGCAGAGGCGAAGGCAGATTCTTTTGGCAATTACGCGATTGGTATTCGCTCTTCTGGAGAGGGAGCCGAATTCAAGGAGCAAGCGGTAAGTCCAACCATTCTAATCCCCGTTTCCATCTCATCAATTCGCCAGAATGACCAACAGGGTGTACCTCTTGCACAACACAAACAAGTAGTGGTTCATGGTACGGTTTCAGCCTTTGGTTTAAAAGGGCAAACCGAGGGCTATATTCAGAAGGATGGATCAGGAATTCGCTTCACCGTGGATCAGGCGTTTGATCATTCTTGGTTCAATCAAGCAGTCTATTTGCATGGGTTGGTAGGGCACAGTAACGGTACCACACACATAGCTGTTGATAGCGGCTCTATTTTTCTGCAGGAGGTTGAGGCTTTGGAGGTTGAAATCATTTCTAGACCTACAGCACCAAGCAATGCTCAGGGCTTCAACCTACTCGCTAGCGTTAATGGGGGAACTCCACCATTTACTTACTCTTGGTCTTTGGGGGATGGACTATTAACTGCACAAGAAAAGCAATTCAGCGGTTACTTACCAAACGCCTCGGATTATCCTGTAAATCTTCAGATTACGGATTCCAATGGAGCTTCTGTAACCAAAGAAACGACCCTCAAGGTTGATGCTGCCGACTCTTATTCGGTTCCGGAAAAAACCTCTGACATTCGCATAGCTAGTTTTAACATCTACATGAATCGAAATGTGGAAGGAGACCTTAAGACTGAACTAAAAGAAGGAACCTCCTCACAAGCGTCTCGGGTCGCAGAGATCATACAGGTCGTAAATCCTGATATAGTTCTTCTCAATGAATTCGATTATGACTCTGAAGGTGAGGGTTTAGCTTATTTCAAGTCCCTATTCCTTGAAGTTAGCCAAAACGGGAACGATCCAGTTGAGTATCCGTACACTTATTTTTCAGAATTCAATACTGGAGTGCCTAGCGGTCTAGACCTCGACAATGATGGCACAACTGATGGTAAAGGCGATTCATTTGGATACGCATCATTTCCCGGGCAATATGGGATGGTGTTACTCTCTAAATATCCAATTCTCTTGGATCAAATCAGAACCTTCCAAAAATTCCTCTGGAAGGATATGCCTGAAGCTTTGCTTCCTAAAGACCCTGTAACTGGTGAAAATTGGTTCGATGACCAAGAATTGGAGGTTGTGCGTCTTTCCTCAAAGAATCACTGGGATGTACCTATCGAAATTGATGGTAATATTCTCCATTTGCTTTGTAGCCACGCAACTCCACCAGTTTTTGATGGTCCTGAGGACCGAAATGGTAAAAGGAACCATGATGAGATTCGCTTTTGGGCTGACTATGTCGACCCTGACAACTCGAATTATATTTATGATGACAGTGGAATTAGGGGAGGTATCGCCAAAGACTCTCGTTTCGTATTACTCGGTGACCAGAATGCAGACCCCGTAGATTTGGATGGAATTGAGGGAGCCATACAGCAGGTTTTGGATAGTCCTTTTTTCAATTCTTCCTATGTTCCTGCAAGTCCAGGGGGGCATGAGTTTGGGAAATCCACTAATGGAATAGGAAATCCTGCTTTTTACACCGCCAGTTTTCGTGGTCGTGTAGATTATGTTTTGCCCTCGCTTTCAGGTTTTGAAATTGATCAGGGTTCTGTCTTTTGGCCCAAGAGTACAAGTGATCTAAGCTACCTTACCGAGAATAATCCTGTTTCAAGTTCAGACCATCGACTTGTTTGGCTAGACTTGTCACTGAGTGAAATCTCAAGTGGCGGAAGAAGTTCGGTGAGTCCCTCTCGGAAAACCATTGAGGAGGTGCTTCAGAACCCAGAGACCATTGAAGGTGCTCTTGTCCAGATTAGTGGTTTGAATCTTAAAGATTCTAACTGGGATGATATTGGGCAGAAGCAAACGTTCGTCATTTCTGATAGCACTGGAGATATCAAT
>CAJWWL010000050.1 GCA_913048125.1 uncultured Opitutia bacterium
CGGTTATCTGGATACGTCCCTATGAGGCAAGGATTTTTGGGTTGTATTATTTGGGCTCGACGTCGTAGCCATTTTTACTGTCCAGTATTTTCCACCCCTTTTCCAAAAGGTCATTACGAATTTGGTCAGCAGTTGGCCAGTCGCGGCTTTGCTTGGCCTTCCATCGTTCCTCGGCTAGTTTCTGAATTTCTTCAGGAATCTCGCTATCGGAGGAGCTTGCAGTGAATTCTGGCTCTATTCCCAGTGCTGCGAGTAAGGTAGCTAGCTCGCTCAGAGCAATGAGAGCGTCCTTTTCTTCTGGGGGATTGGCGTTTAGCTTTTTTAGCGAGGAAAAGAGATTGCCTAGGGCTGCGGAGGTATTGAGATCTCGGCACAAGTCGGCTCTGGATTTTTCAAAGAATCTCATCTCTCCTGTCGGCGCTCGAGGTGTTAGTTCTCTAAATCCTTCAGAATCCAAGCCCCCTGACTCGCAGAGCTTTGCGGTTGCTCGGTCGATTTTTTGGAGGGCACTTTTTGCAGCATTGAGACCTTCGAATGTGAAATTTAGAGGCTGGCGATAGCTGCCCGAGACCAGTAGATAACGCAGTTCACGGGCGGTGTGTCCTTTTTGGATTAGATCTTCGAGAGTATAAAGGTTGCCGAGGCTTTTGCTCATTTTACCCCCATCGACCATTAGGTGTGCGCAATGAAACCAGTGTCTTGCGAAGACTTTGCCCGTAGCCGCTTCGCTCTGAGCAATTTCATTTTCATGGTGTGGAAAGCAAAGGTCGATGCCGCCGCCGTGAATGTCGAAGCTCTCTCCGAGATACTTTATACTCATGGCACTACACTCGATATGCCAGCCTGGACGACCACGCCCCCAAGGGCTATCCCAAGCGTTTTCCCCGTCTTCTTCCTTGTGCGCTTTCCACAGAGCAAAGTCCGCAACGGTTTCACGGTCATACTCGTCTGCGTCATTACGCTCACCGGAGCTGGAAGTAGTTTGAGTCTGCGTCTCCCGGCGATCTAGATTGCTGAGTTTACCATAATTCGGGAAACTGGCTATTCGAAAATACACTGAACCATCTTGTGCGGCATATGCATGGTCTTGATCTACGAGTCTAGCGATAAGGTCAATTTGCTCTTGGATATGGCCAGTGGCAGTTGGCTCTCCGTGGGGAGGGCGCATGTTTAGGCGTTCGCAGTCTGCGTGAAACTTCTTAGTCCATTTTTCAGTGAAGTTGATTAAGCTCATTCCCTCAGCAAGAGATTGTCGAATCGTCTTGTCGTCGACATCAGTGAGATTTCTGACATGATTCACTTCATAGCCTTCCATCTCTAACACTCGCCGGAAAACATCCTGTAACAGGAATGTACGAAAGTTACCAATGTGTGCAGGACCATAAACGGTTGGACCACAGCAATAGAAGCCGATCTTTCCACGGTTCTCTGGATCGATGTCCTCGCGCCTGTTGGTAAGGGTGTTGTGGAGCTGGATTTTCATTTCAAGGCGGGTATGATGGCTTTGTCTTTTTGTGTGGCAAGCCTGACCTGTGGTCTTGCCGACCGATAAAATACTGTTTTCATATACGACCATGCTCGATTTACCAATCCGACCTCGCCGCTTACGCCGCACGGCTGCTATTCGCTCAATGGTGGCTGAGACTTTTTTGCGCTCTGAAGACTTGATACAGCCACTTTTTGTGGTTGAGGGTGATCATGCTCCCGAGGCTGTAGATTCCATGCCTGGGGTTTTTAGGTACAACATTAGCGACCTAGTTTGCGAATGTAGAGAGCTTGGTAAATTGGGTATCCCCGCAGTGGCTATTTTTCCCAGTATCGATAACTCCTTGAAAGATGATACCGCAACAGAAGCACTAAATCCTGAATCCCTAATCCTTAAGACTGTCCGCGCCATCAAAGCTGAAGTTCCCGACCTCGTAGTGATCACTGATGTGGCCTTAGACCCTTACACGACTCACGGACATGATGGTTTGCTTTCAGATGATGGCGCAGTAATTCTCAATGATGAAAGTGTTGAGGTGCTTGCTAAGATGGCAGTGCTGCAGGCTGAAGCAGGCGTCGATCTTGTTGCGCCTTCAGATATGATGGACGGGCGTGTTGGCGAAATTCGAGAAGCACTCGATGACCATGGGCACATAAATACAGGTATTCTTGCTTACTCGGCTAAGTTTGCCTCCGCCTTTTACGGACCGTTCCGTGATGCTGTGGGGAGTGCTTCAGCCGCAGGCACTCATCATCTAGACAAAAGAACTTACCAGCTGGATCCCGGTAATCGTAAGGAGGCAATCCGCGAGACCGAGCTGGATGAGGCTGAGGGTGCTGATATCCTCATGGTTAAGCCGGCTGGTCCCTATCTGGATATCCTGCGTGATATCCGCGGAAACAGTACTCTTCCTATCGCCGCCTATCAGGTTTCCGGAGAATATGCGCAGATACACGCTGCAGCAGAAAAGGGATGGCTTGATCTAGAACGCTGCCGGGATGAGTCTCTTTTGGCAATAAAGCGTGCTGGTGCCGACATGATTCTCACCTATTTTGCGAAAGAGGTTGCTCAATCTCTAAAATATTAGATTTCCATCTGCCCGAATGAAAAATTTTTACATAACTACTGCTATTGACTATGCTAATGGTTCTCCGCACCTAGGGCACGCCTACGAAAAAGTGCTGGCAGATGTGGTTGCCCGTACCCAGCGGCTGCAGGGCCAAAAAGTTCACTTCCTAACTGGGTTGGATGAACATGGACAAAAAGTCCAGCAAAGTGCCCGTAAAGAAGGAGTTGAACCACAAGCCCTTTGCGATTCTATCGCCGACGAGTTTACCGGGATGTGCCGCGATCTTGACATTTCCAACGACGACTATGTCAGAACCACTGAACCAAGGCACAAGCGGATCGTTCAGAAAATCCTCCAAGATCTCTACGACCGAGGAGAAATTTACAAGGCTGAGTACAAAGGTTACTACAGCGTTCGTCAGGAGCAGTTTGTTCAGGAAAAGGACAAAGAGGACGGTGAATGGCCTGAACTTTTTGGCGAAGTTACTGAAATTACAGAGGAAAACTACTTCTTCAAACTCAGTAATTATCAAGACTGGCTCATCGACTGGCTCAAGTCTGACGAGGAGGTTATTTTCCCAGCTTATCGGACAAAGCAAGTCCTGGAGTTTCTCAAGGATCCACTGAACGACCTCTGTATCTCGCGACCTAAGGAACGCCTTGAATGGGGTATTGAATTACCCTTTGACTCGGGATACGTAACCTACGTCTGGTTCGATGCTTTAGTAAATTACATCTCGGCGATCGGATATGGTGAAGACCACTTTGACAAAAATTGGCCTGTGGACCACCATATTATTGGTAAGGACATCCTTGTGCCAGCCCACGCGATCTACTGGCCCATTATGCTCAAAGCTGCTGGATTACCGTTGCCGAAGGGGTATCTTGTCCATGGTTGGTGGATGATGAAGGGGGCTAAAATGTCTAAAAGCTCGGGCGAAACTCTTGATCCTCTCGAGCTAGCTCAGAAGTATGGCGCTGATACTTTCCGCTATTTTGTGATGCGTGAGATGACAATTGGTCAAGATAGCGACTTTTCCCAAGAACTTTTCAGTACTCGCTACACAGCAGAGCTGGCTAATGATCTTGGTAACCTTGTCAGTCGATTTCTTAATATGACCTCAAGATACTCCCAAGGCAAGGTTCCCGTCAGCACCATAGATGAGGATCCTGAGAAAAACGTCAGAGAAAACTGGGCCGCTACCCACGCCGAATACATTTCTCAATTTTCCAAGTTTGGTTTCAATCGTGGTCTCGAGAAGCTTTTTGAATTTATCCGCGGGCTCAACCAATATGCGGGACTGCGTGAGCCTTGGAAACTAGCAAAATCCGATGATCCTTCTGATGCGGAAAAGGTTTCTACGGCTTTGGCTGTCATGGGTGAGGGTCTACGTTTGTCAGCATGTCTTCTCACTCCGGTAATGCCTACAATATCGTCGAAAATTCTAGAGCTTTTGGGCTCTAGTTCTTGCGACACATGGGATGATCGTCTTTGCTGGGGTAATTCCCTGGATGGTGCTGTCGTCGGCGAAAAGGTAATCCTCTTTCCTCGAATTGAAGACTAACCGCAACTCTGGACTCCCAAGCTTCTAACTCGAGCACATGGAAGTACTTCCCGAAAGCTCGCCTCCCCGCCGGGACGAGGAATCCCTTGTTCGCTTTTTAGAACATTGCCAAAGCCGTGCTATTGAAAGGGGGCGACCCCAGTTTGCCAGTATCAGTCTCCGTGTTAAGCACATCTCTCCGCTTGCTGTTCTGCAGTCTATTTCAGAGCCCAGTTCCGTGCACTTTTACATGGAGCGACCGGCGGCAGGCGAAGCCATCGCTGGAGCGGAAGAGGCTTGGCGAGAAGAGTTTGCCGGGCCATCCCGATTTGTAGACGCACAGTCCGCAATAGACGACGTCACCAGAAATACCATTTGCATCGGGGACCTTGATCATCGTTTGGCAGGGCCCCGATTCTTTTTCTATTACACCTTCGCTGACGAACCTGAGACTGGATCGTCTTTCCCTCCCGGAACTGTCTTCCTTCCGCGTTGGCAGGTTGTTGGCAGTGCAGGTGATTACTTCGCGGTTGCAAACCTTCCAGTTGCTCACGATGCTCCAGTCAAAACACTCGCTCAAAAGGTTTTTGCAGCGCACTCTAAATTTCAAGGATTCGATTATCCTGAACCTGCTCAGAAGGAGTCTCAACCCGTTTCTGTTATTAGCTCAGTTGAATTAGGAGAGCGCTCTTTCGAAGAGAGGGTTTCAAGTGCCCTAGATAGAATTCAAGCTGGTGAGTTTAAGAAATTAGTGATCTCTCGTGCACTGGATTTTACAACCTCCGGAACAGCGGATCCCCTTTGTTGGCTCAATCGACTTCGAGAGAAGTATCGTGAGTGCTACTCTTTCTCTGTCTCCAATGGCGGAGGTGAGAGCTTCGTCGGTTTGACGCCTGAAATACTAATCACTACTAACGGGGATCAACTGCAGACCGAAGCTTTGGCCGGTTCTGCGCCTCGCGGAAAGACAGCCGGAGAGGACGCTCGATTTGCTTCTGAACTACTCTCTAGTAATAAAGATTTGCATGAACATGCTCTAGTTGCCGATTCCATCGTTCGTCGACTTATTGAGTTTGGAGTTGATGCTGAAATGGATGCGAGACCAGGGCTGCGTGTATTACCCAATGTCCAACACCTCCTTACAGGCATTCGTGGAAAGATTACTACCAAAAGTAGTTTCTGGAAACTGCTTGAAACTTTGCATCCTACACCTGCTGTAGGAGGTACGCCTGTGGCAGGTGTCCTTTCCGCAATCAACGAGTTGGAGGACCACCCGAGGGGTCTTTATGCAGGCACTTTAGGTTGGGTTGGCCCAACGGGCGATGGCCATGCCGTAGTGGCTATTAGGTCAGCTCTCGTGAGCGGCTCGCGGGTACGCATCTTTGCAGGAGCAGGTATCGTAAATGGCTCAGTTCCGGAATCCGAAAAGCTGGAGACAGATTTAAAATTGCAAGTCCTGCTCGAAGCTCTTGGTTAGAATGTTCTGATAATGGATACGGGACTTATTAATCTGCATTGGGGGCGTACGATTGTCGCCACCTTGTTGAAATTAGGGATTCGTCACTCAGTAGTATCGCCAGGCTCTCGCTCGACACCCTTGACTTTTGCTCTTGCTGAGTCTGCTTACATGGAAGTGGTGCCTGTTCTAGACGAGCGTTCCGCTGGTTTCTTTGCATTAGGTATGGCAAAGACTCTTGGAAATCCAGTAGCAGTAATCTGTACATCTGGCTCTGCTGTGGTCAATTTGATGCCAGCTGTTGTAGAGGCTCGTATGGCTGGAGTTCCTCTGATTGTTTTCACTGCTGACCGTCCTCCTGAGTTGCAAGATTGTCATGCTGGGCAGACCATCAATCAAAAGGGCATTTTTGGTAAGTTTGCCCGAATGTATTCTGAAGTGCCAATTCCTTCAAGAGAATCTCTGCCAGCCCTTGCCAAGCTAATAGGCGAGGCATTCCAGCAGTGCCTATGTGCCGCTGGGCCGGTGCATTTGAACCTTCCCTTCCGAGAGCCGTTATTGCCGTCATTAAATGATACTCCCAAGCTAAAGGAGGTGACTCCTTCGGATGATTCGCATTTCGAAGTCGGCCTGCAAAAAAAGAGCATCCTTCCTTCTGTGAAGTGTTCCCATAAACGAATTTTGGTTATAGCTGGAGCAGGAGGTCCTGGCCTTCATCCAGGGTGGGCGACTCATGTTCTTGCACTTGCTCGAAAATACCACTGGCCTCTTTTGGCTGACCCGCTTTCTGGCCTGCGTAACACTCTTGAAGCCGGACGCGAAAATATCGTTGCTCACTACGATAGCATTCTGCGAGATCAAAACACTGCTGCAATCCTTCGTCCAGAGGCTGTGCTGCAGGTGGGCACACTTCCCACGAGCAAAGTTCTGCGCCGCTGTCTGGCTGAATGGGATGTGCCAGGTTGGACAGTTTCCCCACTGGGCGAAAATTTTGATCCGATTCACTCCGATCGCGTAAGACTTGAGATCTTTCCTTCGATGCTCGAGAAGTGTCTTGTCGTACCCAATCCCGCTGAGCCTTTCTACACACAGGCTTGGAGCCGTGCTAACATGGTTGCAGAGACCCATTTTCAAAGCTCTATCGATGCTTGTGGTGAACCTTTTGAAGGCAAAGTGGCATGGCTACTTAATGAGCATTTGCCTGAAAACACTGCTGTTCACATCGCCAGCTCAATGCCCATCAGAGATGTTGAATTCTTTTGGTCGAAGAAACTTAAGGCTCGCGAGCTCTTTGCCAATCGAGGAGCAAATGGAATAGATGGCACCCTCTCAACTGCACTGGGTATCTCGCAGTTGCGTGAGCATACATTACTACTAACAGGAGACCTTGCATTTTTGCATGACCGGAATGGCCTGCTCATACCTAGCAACACTCGTTTCAAAGGGAAGTTGACCGTCGTCCTTATCAACAACTCCGGAGGTGGTATTTTCGAGAATCTACCCATTGCAAAGCAAGATCCTCCCTTTGAAGAGTTTTTTGCTACACCCCAGAAGGTGGACTTTCAGAAGCTCTCTGAAAGTCACGATTTCCCTCATCATCATCCTGAAAGTTGGGACGCTTTTATTTCCCTCATATCCAAACCGCCCGACACACCTGTCCGCGTTATTGAGCTTCGCACTGACCGTAAGCGCGACAGTCTCCTACGCCAGCAAATCCTTCAAATTCCAAAATCATGAACTGGACCAAAGTTAAAGAATACGAGGACATTATTTATGAAAAGTCTGACGGCATCGCCAAGGTGACCATCAACCGACCGCATAAGCGAAATGCTTTTCGACCCCTGACTGTCTTTGAAATGTTTGAAGCTTTTACTGATGCCCGTGAAGACAGCTCTGTGGGTGTTGTTTTGCTCACCGGAGCTGGTCCTCACTCTGATGGCAAGTATGCTTTTTGCTCTGGTGGTGACCAATCCGTTCGAGGTAAGGCTGGCTACGTTGGTGGAGATGGTGTTCCAAGATTGAATGTTTTGGATCTGCAAAAATTGATTCGCTCGATGCCCAAGGTTGTCATTGCTCTAGTATCTGGATATGCAATCGGCGGTGGACACGTGCTCCACGTAATTTGTGATCTTTCAATAGCAGCCGATAATGCTATCTTTGGTCAGACTGGACCGAAGGTTGGGAGCTTTGATGGCGGCTTCGGTTCTAGCTATCTTGCTCGAATCGTTGGACAAAAGAAAGCTCGTGAAATCTGGTATTTATGTCGTCAATATAATGCGCAACAAGCCCTAGAAATGGGCCTGGTCAACACTGTTGTTCCTGTTGATGATCTTGAAGCAGAGGGAGTGCGCTGGGCACGTGAAGTCATGGAGAAAAGTCCTCTTGCTATCCGTTGTCTTAAATCCGCATTCAATGCTGATTGTGACGGGCAAGCCGGTCTTCAAGAACTTGCTGGCAATGCCACACTGCTATACTACCTCACCGAGGAGGGTACTGAGGGCAAGCAAGCTTTTCTCGATAAGAGAAAGCCTGACTTTGGGAAATACCCGTGGCTACCATGACTCTGGCTAACTGCTTTTGTATTCACGTAGTTTTCTGTCAGCGAAGAAAGGTCCTAAAGGTACTAGTGCTGCAATAAACAGTGCGAAACTGAATGTTATACTCAATTTTAATGCTAGCTTTGCGTGTAGAAGAGCTAGGCAGTAAAGAATAAAAAGCAGGCCATGTGCCCAGCCTATGTAGTGTACAAATACCTCTTGATGCCAAATGTATTTCATGGGCATTGCAAATCCTAGAAGCAAAATATATGATACTGCTTCCCACATGCCAACCAACCGCAGTCTTCCAATGATGGAACTTAACATATTGATGACCTATGGTAAACGTTTGCCCATTGTCGATTTTTGATTTTTGAACTTCGTAGATGTTGCCGCAAATTGACAAAAATCTCCTTATCGATCTAGGCGGTTGGGATCTACTTAAGGATGCTAAAGCCTTAGCGCGCACGAAGGTTGTACAATCCTTTGAATGGGATGAACCTTATCTCCGAGGTAAGCTAAGAAGTAGTGGGGCAGTTTTCCATCCAAGAGTGGAAATCAAACCGGGTCGTGTCCCTACGAGTGAATGTAACTGCAGAAAAGGTCAGTCGGGCTATGTGTGCATTCATGCGATGGCTCTTGCTTACCACGTTATGGAATCGCAAGACGTGAAGGAGGAAGCTCTTTCTTCTCCGAAAGATGCAGAATTAAAACTGAAGTCTTTCGTTTTATCCGACGATGCGGAAACACTTTTTTTCAGATTCCTTCTTCCACCAAATTTGTCGCAAGTGGCCCAAAAGGATGCTATCGCAGTGAAAGTAGTTGCTATAGCCGGTGATGAAGCTGTTACACCTCAAAAGCTATCTGGTGCTTTCAGGATGGAAAACTCTCACGCAATTGTTGCCGCATTGCTAGAAAGTTGGAGCGGAGGAAAAATTCCCGGGTTTCTTCAACTGGATAGAATGAAGCTTGCTCAACTTCTAGCGATTCTTACCGGTGAGCCTTGTTTTGCATGGGTAAGGAGTCCTGATGTTCCCATTAGTTGGAGTGACTCTGAGCTTGAGGGAGTAAGCACTTATCTTGAAATGCCCAATATCACTAGTGATGACGGCGTAGTGAAACCTGAAAAGCCCAAGCCGGATCCTCATCGCGTGGAACGTTCTACCGGGTCGCGGATGCTAGTTGACGGCTCGCCCAGTTACCTTGCTGTACAGCTCCCGGAGCGGGGTAATCCTGAATACAGTGACGCGCTATCCTTGCTCAAGCAGTGGGGTTTCAAACTGGAGCCTTCTAACCGCAGATGGTGGTTGCGTGATAAGAGTCGTACCTTGAAGTTTCTCGCTGAGCATTGGGATGAGCTCGACTGTAATTTTGCTGCAGAATTTTCGCATGGTTTCCAGAAGCGTATGGCCTCTGTTCAACGGATTAAAGCAGAGGCTCAGGTCCATGAGCTCGGGGGAGGGGAGTTCGAGGTGGATTTAAGTCTCTCTGCCGGTGACCTTTGTGAGGCAGATCTCCACCGGGCAATGGCCACCTCTGCTAGTTTTGTGGAGTCGGGTAAGGGTATTTTCTTAATTGACGCCAAACAGCTAGCGCCGCTGCAGCAAGCTCAGCAATCTCTTACTAACCAGCCTGACCGAACCTTAGCGCCTAAAGTTAAATTGCGTCTTGGTCCTGCAGATCTCCATAGTGCGGAGGAATTACTGGAGGAGACCGTTGAAGATTTTGTCCCTCCCGATGAATGGCAGCGACGCAGCGCTGCCCTCAGGGATGTCAGTAAGTTGGAACCTGCTCCGATTGCGTCTGGGCTGGATAATCGGCTACGTAATTATCAGCGTGTTGGGGTGGCTTGGATGTGGCATCTCTATCGTCAGGAGATTGGGGGCATTCTTGCCGACGAGATGGGTTTGGGTAAAACCATACAGGCTTTGGCTTTGTTACAGGCTATTGGCAAAGGCCCATACTTGGTAGTATGTCCTGCAAGTCTCGGTGAGAATTGGCGACGCGAAGCCCTTCGCTTTATTCCAGATTTTAGAGTCAGAGTACATCGTGGTCCGTCTCGCGCACGCAATCCACATGACCTAGAGGCATGTGACCTTATAATTGTATCTTACCCCCTCCTTGCAAGGGACTTGTCTTTGTTTCACCAAATGCGCTTCAGCTGCGTGATCGGAGATGAGGGCCAACATATCAAGAACCCTCGCAGCCAGGTGGCCAAAGCCATTTGCTCCTTACGTTCTGACGGAAGATTTCTTCTCACGGGAACACCAATTGAGAATTCATTGTCGGATTTACGTTCACTATTCCATTTTCTCACACCTGGGTACCTAGCCAAGGTGCCAGAGGGACTAAAGCCCGATGAACGAAAGTGGTTTGAACATCGCCACCTTTCACAAGCGGCTCCCTACATCTTACGCAGGGGCAAGGCACTAGTTGCTCCAGAACTCCCTGAGGTAATTGAGCAGGTCGTCTACTGTGAGATGGGCCAAGCACAACGTGGGCTTTACAATGCAGTACATCAGCAAACTGAGCGCGATCTTCTGGATCTAGCTGGTGGTGGCGCGCAGCAAGGCCGAATGCGCATGGCCGTATTTGCCCAAATTCTCAAGCTCCGGCAGATTTGTGCAGAACCTCGACTTGTGGATGATAAGCTTAAGCTTGAAGACTCTGCCAAGCTCGAAGTTTTTTTGGAGGTTCTAGATGATGCTATTACTGGTGGACACAGAATTTTGGTGTTTTCTCAGTTTGTCCAGGTGTTGCAGAAGATCCGAGCGGCATTGGATGTACGGTCTCTTTCATATTGCTATCTTGATGGCCAAACTCGAGACCGCATGGCTCAAGTTGATCGTTTCCAGCATGATGCCTCTATACCGGTTTTTCTCATTTCTCTTAAAGCCGGCGGCACAGGCTTGAACCTGACTGGTGCCGACATGGTTGTTCATTTTGACCCCTGGTGGAATCCTGCTGCAGAAGCTCAGGCTACAGCACGTGCTCACCGTATCGGTCAGGAACGTAAAGTGACCAGCCTTAAGCTGATTGCTTCCAACACAATAGAAGAGCGTGTCTTGCATCTACAAAAAGAAAAGGCCGAACTCCTGGATACACTTTTTGAAGAAAGTGGTCAGAATAATGCTCAAGTTGGTTTTGCTGACCTACAGGAGTTGCTTGGAGAGGGTCCTTTAGCATAGGGTGTAATCTCCTATTTCTAACACCTTTTCTTGGAGGGATTACTTTTGTACAAGATGTAAGACTGGTCCCAGACTTCGAGTTGTTATCACCTTGGCATTAATTTTAATCAACCAGTCACCAACAGCCTCGGTTTCTTCTTGGCCACCCGGATGTCCTGGGTAACACAGTATCGAGAGCATTCCGCGGGGCTTAAGGTATTTTGCCCATGCCAAGTCTAATGCCATAAGTGTGGTGTTTGTACGTGTTGTTACTGACTTGTTCCCACCTGGGAGGTAGCCAAGGTTGAACACAGCAGCGGCCGAATTTGAGCGCATATTATCAGGTAAGTGCTTATCCATTTTTTCGTGGCCGGCGAGGTAGAGTTCCACGTTCGATTCGGGTGCCTGCTTTTCTATGAGTTGCCGAGCATTTATCAAAGCATCATCCTGGATATCGAAGCCATGAATTTGGCCACTCAAGCCGACTTGCATAGCTAGAAATACCGTGTCTTGGCCGTTGCCGACTGTTGCATCAATGGCACTATCTCCAGGCTGGAGAAATTTGCTCAGTTGTTCTTTAGCGAGTTTCGTGAGCCTCATGTAACTTGGCTAATGCGCTTGCACTATTGCGGGCTTCACAACAGTATCAGAACTACCATGGGGCATGAATTTCCTCTCAAATACAAGTCTGGATTGTTGGCATTTCTTAGCGTCGCTTGCCTATGCCTTATGTGTGGATGCCCGAGGCAGGTTGGGCCGCCTCTTCTTTCGGGAGGAGAATCTAGTGATTTCAACCATTCCTTGGAGTCCTTTCTTGAGGTAACACCTGAATCTGAACACACGGCTATTATCCACTCGATTTTGTTTTTGGTGGTTGGAGAAATGGATCCAATCTACTATAAGGGTAAGAGTCTTGGTGATTTGTTAAAACTGCCAATTCCAGAAGTTCTCAAGTTCGAACTTTTTGGCAAAGGGACTGAGGGTATATTCCAATTAGCACAGCAACGCTTTCTTGAAAACCGGGCTACATTGAATTTGGAGCAGAAGGATATGCAGGAACAATTAGAAAAATTTCGTCTGCAGGCTCAAGATCAGTCACGGCAGGAAAAATTGTTGGACGGGCTCCTTGTTCGAGACTTTTCCGTGCGTTACGAAAAGGCACCTTTCAAAGTGCTGGCTTTTTTGGATTTCCAAGTAGTGAACCAGTCGGTTGCCCCGTTGACTGGACTAGTTTTTCGTGTTGATTTTAAAGGGATGAGCCAAGGAGTGCCTGACGGATCGACTGAAAAACGAAAAACTTTTTCAGAAGCCTTGCTGCCAGGTTCTAGCCGTTCTTTTAAATTAGTTGCCTCAGAGTGCCCTAAGATTCCTCACAAGATTCCCGCCGACTATCCAAATATACTCCAGACCACTGTAAAGGTGATCAACGGCTCTCTCCCTACTGGGGAGCCTATCCTTTCTGCTATTCCTGATATGAGTTTAGAAAAAAAAGTGAAACAAGCTGAGGAGCGTTTAGCTGAAGTCAATAGACTCTTAGAAGTCTCTAGTTCTGGGAATGCTTTCCTTTTCTGGCGTCGGATTCGTACCAATTAGAATTGAAAAGTATCTCGCTTTCTATTTGCTAGACCTATAGCTCAACCAGTGGTTGCTTCACATACCTTCGATAGATAATGAACGGAAGTCAAACTAGGCATTGGGTCCGGGTTGCCCGGAGCTTTCTTGTGGACGGGTTCATCTTGGTTTTTGCATTTCTGGCGGGTACTCTCATCCGGCTTGGCCCTGAGTGGGCTAATGACGGATTTGGATTCATACAGATGCTTACCTTGTCTGTACAGCAATACTGGCCAGGGATGTTGCTTGGTGGTTTATTCTTCCCTTCTGCAGTTTATGTTTGTGGCTTATATGCGCCTAAAAGTTTCTATCGTGGTATCCTGCCGAGGTTTCTTCTTCTGACGCTTTGCTTAATACTTACATTTTGGATCCTCGCTGCTCTTTTCTATCTTAATTTTTCAACCCGGATTGGGCGTGGTGTGATGTTGCTGAGTATCCTCATTGCCACTATTTTAGTGCTTATCCACCACATAAACAGCACATTCTATCGACGTCGATTTCGAGAACGCTGTGCCATTCTAAACCTTCCACAGTTAGAGGGTTTTGCCTTGGAAGAGATCGAGCAGTTCCTCGGGCCGGAGCTTTCTTTCTGTGGCTTTATACTTGAGAAGAAAGCTGCCATGGACTTCGCGCAGAATGATGAAATGCCTGTCCTTGGTACGATAGAGCAGTTAGAATCTATCATCAAAGACCACGAAATTTCCAAAATTCTTTGCAACACTGAAGAACTTGCTGACCCTCGCCTGTACCGAAAGTTCTGTAATTTACGTTACTCAGGAGTAGAGGTGACCTCGCTGATACAGCATTGCGAGGAGGCTCATCAATACGTGCCTCTGCAGCTCGTTACCCCCGAATGGTTGCTTAGTGCTAGCTCCATGCCCCACCGCTTATATATACGTAAACTCAAGCGTGCCTTCGACATAGTTGTCTCCTTGGGCTTTTTACTATTTCTCTGGCCTTTGATGTTACTGGCAGCACTTGGTGTGTTAATTACTTCAGGCCGTCCCATTCTGTACAGACAAGAGCGCGTTGGTCATTTTGGGCGAAGCTTTTCTGTAGCAAAGTTCCGTACCATGCGAAATGACGCAGAGAAGGATGGGGCTAAGTGGTCCTCTGCAAAAGGCGATTCTCGAGTTACCCTGCTTGGTGGGTTCTTCCGCAAGTATCGCATTGATGAGTTACCTCAACTACTCAATATTTTGCGCGGCGAAATGTCCTTTGTTGGGCCTAGGCCCGAACGTCCTGAGTTTGTAGACATGCTTAACTCGGAGCTGGAGCTCAACCCTGAGCGCCTGATGGTACAGCCCGGTCTCACTGGTTGGGCACAGGTCAGTTATCCCTACGGAGCCTCAGTTGAAGATGCTTCACGCAAGCTTGAATACGACCTTTACTATATGAAGAACATGAGTCTTTTTTTAGACTTGTTCATACTGCTTGATACCGTTCGTACCGTACTTCGTGGCGGTGCCACATCCGAGGACGCTCAGCGTCACAATCGATATTTCCTCGCAGCGTTGCACGTGTCCAGAGACAAAGTGCAGCCTGCAGAAGCTCAATCATGATGTATGGAAGCTACTCATGCTGAAAAGAGTCAACCTCGCCGCCGCAAAGTCCGTCCGATTCCTAGTTGGCTTCGCATATCGCGTTTGATTCTTCGGAGCTGTTTACTCGCCTACATTGTTGTCTTTGCTCTAAGCCTTTTACTAACTCGCTATATGGCTGAGAGTTGGTGGGTCACAACCTTGGCTCTATACGCAGCTCCAACTATCTGGTTATTGCCTATGGCAGTACTCATTCCAGCTGCATTATTTCTGGAGCGTAAACAGTTGCTTGTATATCCAATCCTAGTGTTTTCTTTGCTTTTTGGACACATGGGCTTGAAGCCGGGAAAAGGAGGTGATCCATCTGAAGGAAATCTTGTTGTTCTATCCAACAATGTTGGTCAACGGGGAGGCACTAGTTTCCGTAACTACCAAAAAAAAATCGTTCCCGAAATCATTCTGCTACAGGAAGTGGGAGGGCGTGTTTACAAATACGAGCGGAGTTTCCCTGGTTACCAGAGTGCGGCCAGTGGGGAGTTTGGTATCTTGAGCCGTTATCCTATTCTGAGTGCCGAGCCAGTCCCTGGTTTAGAGCTGCCTGTAGCTTCACGATTCCGCATTTCAATCGATGGAAATGAGATTCTTTTTTACAACATACATTTACCTACTCCAAGAACGAACTTCCAGCAGCTTCGAGGCAACGGGTTCTTGCATTCTGCTGTTACTGCAGGTGGTTTTTTCTCGGCTAAGGTACGTTCACGCTTCCAAGATTTCATGGATCGTAATTTTCGACTGGCCACCCAGATCGCAGAAGCCGCAACCTCAGAAGACTTACCAGTAATACTTGCTGGAGACTTCAATGCACCTGCGCAGGGTAAGGTGGCACGATTGTTTGCGAGTAAATTTCAAGATGCGCATCTTAAAGCAGGTGGTGGTTTTGGCTTCACCTTTCCCGGAGTGACTCGTAATCCGCTCTCCCTTTTTGGCCCTTGGATGCGCATTGACCATATCTACTCCAACCAATGGCTTCGTGCAGTTGGTTGCAAAGTTGAGACTAAGCGAGCCTCGCAGCATCGTGCTGTTGCTGCTGGGTTTGACCTTTATGGACTCTAGTATTTGAGTAGTTTTATGCTAAATAATTTCGTACGTATCCTCGGGGTCTTTCTACTGCTTTTGGGATTCGTGCTTTGGGGACAACTACGTTCGGGCGCCTATGTAGATGAGTTTGGTGGTCATCCTGATGAGGCGGCGCATTTCGTGAGTGCCCTTATGGTGCGAGACTACATCGCCCAGCTTGGCGCTGAAAATAGCATAGTTCATCCTAAGGATTTCGCCGAGGCTTACTACGAAAGTTATCCTAAGGTGGCTATCGGTAATTGGCCTCCTGGCTTTCATTTATTACAGGCAATTTGGATGCTGGTGCTAGAACCGGGACAGGGCTCCATTTTTCTTTTGATGGCCTTTCTCACTGCTGGATTAGGAACGGCCACTTTTCTTGCTGCACGTTCCTATCTTGGTCGTCCTTGGGCGTTAGCTGCCTGCATGTTACTAGTGGTTTTTCCAGTAGTTCAAAAGTACTCTAGTCTAGTAATGACCGAGATACTCCTTGGCCTTCTTGTTTTCTGTGCAGTATCTTTTTACGCTCGTTTCTTAGATACGAAGCACTGGAGTTGGAGCCTCGGCTTTGGACTTTTTGCCTCTATGGCTATTCTTGTAAAGGGATCTGCTTTTTCATTGGCTCTAATTCCACCATTGGCTGTAGTTTTCTTGCGCCGATGGCATCTATTAAAGAAATTCGTTTTTTGGCTGCCTGCCATTGTGGTTGGTCTTCTTTGTGCCCCCTGGTATGTTTTTACTCTTGAAGTCGCAACTGATGGATGGGCTGGAGATTCGCCTTCGTTTGAGTTTTTCGTCGAAGCATTTTTTTACAATTTAAAGAAGCTGTTGGAGACGGGGGGGCCAATCATCTTGCTTTTAGCATTCTTTGGGTTGGCCCGTACCTGCCTTGCCCGAAAAAATTCTGAAATTGAGCGTGCTGAGCCTTC
>CAJWWL010000051.1 GCA_913048125.1 uncultured Opitutia bacterium
ATAAAAGTTAAAAAATAAAGATAAATTGGAATCTTCTAAAACTAGCTATATTCCATCTTTTATTTTCTATATATATTTATCAATCATTCATGTTATTTTAATATGGATAACAATATTAAAATATAGATTCAAATCTCTTTTAGCTCATGAAAAATCCAGAAAATAAAGAGGTTAAAGTATTCAATTATAAGGTTATTGTTACATTTGCCCCGGTAGCTCAGCTAATATTATTTTTATTATTATTTAGCTCGGCATTAAGCACAGGTTTCCATGGATCTTCTAGCAGTTTGTTAATGGCTGTTTTCTTTTTATTTATCGCTTCACACCCAATTGTTTTTGTATCAAATATATACTACTTCATCAGAGCTTATAAAGATAAGAATACTGGAGCCATGACGCTAATACAGCTCTTAAATATAACATTGTTGACGTTATTTGCAGTTTACGCGACTCGAGAAGATGTTTTAGATAACATCACTAGCTCCTTTAGCTGGCTTTTTTAAGTTCTATTTTTGAATATTAAAGTAGCTAGTCTTTATTTAGGCGAGCGGCCCAATGTATGGCTTCGATGATATGAGTCCTACCAAATTTAGTATCTAATGACCGAACATCATGCCCTAGTTCGGTGTAGAAAAACCTACCATTATTAAGCGTATTGATCCAAGCAATAGGATGGTCTTTGCCCATTGCTTTACCACCCCGGGTTTTGAAGAATTCACGCACAGGTTCATAGGTGGATTCATCGACTCGCAGTAACACCTGAATCCCCGGAATCCCTGTTACACTCTTGTCATGGTTTGTCCAGTCAGCCTTGTAGTGGAACGATTTGCCAAAACCTCGTACAGCAGGGTGATCCTTAGCGTTGGGATCAACCATTACGCGAGCCTCAAGAAATTCAGAGTCACTGTTAAAATCACATCCCCCGAGTTCGCTGAGCCATTTCCAATCAGTTTGGCGTACTAGAGCGGCATGTAGGGCGACAATACCTCCACCAGCGCTGTACCAGTCTTCGACCTTTTCACGCTGTTTCTCATCTAGTAATTTCGTTAGCTGATTGGAGTTATTGAGAACTAGAACATCGTATCGCTCTAAAAGAACCGTTAGGTCACGTGGGGTTTCAGTTACATCGACCTGCATATCCAAATCGTCGGCCAACCGGGCAAGCCAACCATTGATCGCAGCAGTCTCCGGGTGACGATACCAACCCGTACCTCCAAATACTAATACTGAGCCAGTATCTTTGGGTCCGCGGTCTGTTTTTTGCTTTGGCTCATGTGCATCCATAGCTGATGCGACGAAAAAGACTGTTAAAGCAGCGGTTAAAAGGCGAATGGAGTGCTTCATAACAAGAGAAAAAGAGTTAGTTTTTACCGTAGACCGGAGGTTTCCAATTCTTGGGCAGCTTGCCTTGAGGCCTAACACCTAAAGACCCCTGTGGGATGGGATGATCCTCGGGTTGCAAAAGCGGAAGATCATCAGGCAGGTGTTTTATACGAAAATCTCGATATTCGATTTTCATGGGGGGGCCAACGTGAACCTGAACAGCCAGAACACCATCCAAGGAGCGTCCTTTTTCGTCAAAATCGATCAGGTCAGCAGTAGGATATTCGTCAATCCAGTGCTGATGATGATTCCCCCGAACCAGTACGCGATAATCGTGCCACTCGCCTGCTGGAAATTCCCTTACGGGTATTTTTTCAACTATCCAAGAGCGACCCTTAGCATCCACGATTACTTTCTCCCCAGTGTGCGCAAGGATTCGACGGCCTTTTTCTTCGTAAAGCATACCGTTGTAATTTGGGTTCTTGGCGACCACGTCACACTGATAACCAGAGGCTGCATAGAGGCCAAATTCAGGTCGCATGCGACTTCTGTACTGAATGCCACTATTGCCGCCGGGAGTGACTCGCACTTGTACACGAAGGTCAAAGTTTCGAATTGTAGAGCCCTTCCATGTGAGAAAGGAATTCGCCTTCAGCGTGCCATCGGTGGTTCCAGTTAATACCCCATTTTTGACGGACCAATGCTTGGAGTCCCCTGCCCAACCGCGCAATCCTCCACGTCCTTGAATGAGATTTACAAAACCATCTGAACCCGGACGATTGGTGACTGCTGCGCTAGCTTCCGGGTGTGGTTCAGTGATCTTAGAGAAGGCAGCGAGAGGGTCAAGTGCGCCACCGAGCTCATCAACGCGCTTCTGAGTACGAATTCGCATAGCTTTTAATACCGAGGCATATGAGGAAACCTCAGCTAAATTCTTAAGCTCATCAGGATCATTCTTGAGGTCGTGTAGAAACTCATAGTTACCGTGGTCGAAGTACCGAACATATTTGTAACGATGGTTGCGAAGGCCTTCGAAGGCTGGAATACGGTTACGCACAGCGAAGTGCTCATGGAATGTCTCTTCGCGCCAATCAATAGGTTTTCCCTTCTCAATGATAGGCTTGAGACTAAGACCTTGGTAGCTCTCGGGGATCGGTGCACCAGCCCAGTCAAGGAATGTAACGGGAAAGTCGAGATTGAGCGCAGAGGCATTGGTGACCTGACCACGCTGGCTCTTGGGAGCTCTGGGGTCAGAAATAATAAGAGGAACTCGTAGGGCATCCTCGTAGTGTGACCACTTCCCTGCAAAGCCTCGGTTACCGAGGAAATATCCATTGTCAGCAGAGTAAACAATGATTGTGTTTTCCGAGAGCCCAGCTTGATCCAACGCCTTGATGAAACGCCCGATCGCGTTATCTATTCCGCTAACCATACGTAAATAGGCACGCATGTTGGTACGGTACTTATCGTCAGTATTCCAGCGCCAAAAGAATCGCTCACGGGTTATGGACGTCTTGAGGAAATCAGGTTGGGCATCAAAAATTGCAGGATCGTTTAAACGAGGCGGAGCAATGGAATCGTTCTCGTAAAGATCATCAACAGCGCGAGGCCATGGGAAGTGGCCAATTCCAGGTCGGCGGTCAGAGTCTTCAGCATGGCAGGCATTGAACCACAGGTTCAATGCAAAGGGTTTGCCGTTAGGCTGGCTCTTAACAAAGTCAATTCCTCGGTCTACAATGAGTTCGGTTTCATGACGAAGTGAGCCATCAGGTAGGCGCTTGTAGAAGGGGTTGCGACCAATGGCCTCAAAGACATCAAAGTGGTCTGAGGGCTTAAACCCTTTGGGCATCTTGGCGTGCCATTTGCCGAAGAAACCTGTTCGATAGCCATGATCACGGAGAATGTCGGGATACAATTCACGAACTGATTCAGGAGTGGCTTGGTCAGGTTGACTGGGAGACCCAAAGCTTCGGCCTGTAAGACCAGTTAGAATCGTTGTACGGCTGACCCAGCATATAGATTGACTAACACAAGCATTAGAGAAACGGGTTCCCTCGGCTGCCAAACGGTCAAGATTAGGTGTCTGCGCCAGTGGATGCCCGTAGCACCCTATAGAGGAAGAGGTTTGGTCGTCTGTGAAGAAAAAGACGATGTTGGGTTGCTTATCTGCCTTAAGACACAATGGCAAACAAAGTGAGATGAATGTAGTTAGGTACTTCATATTTGTGAAATTTATTCTCTGGTAGGTATGAGTTTGGGGTTTAATATCAATTCTGCAGCTTCTCTCCCGGACTTTAGAGCAGAATCGATTGAGGGTGTTCCCATGTAATCTCCGCATCTAAAAATGTTATCAATCACGGGATGGAAAGACTCCTTTTTTTGAAAACTCGGAATCGCTTTTGAGACGCTATATCGGCGAAGTAATTCCCAGTATCGAACCTCAGGGCCAAACCAACGTTTCATTTGGGTGATTGCCTCTTCAACTAAAGTTCCATCGGATTCTTCTCTGCGACCAAGGATCGTTGCAGATGCCAATGCCCAACCAGAAGGAGCACATGACGTAAGATTACTCAGGAAACTTAAATTGTTTACTGGTCCTTCACCCTCACCATTCAAGAGAAGAATGGGCTTATTTTCAGGTAGCCATTTTTGGGGAATTTTAAAGTACAAGCATTCTACTGAATTCCAATCCCGTTCAATACCCTTAGAATTTGTAAGTAAACTAGCTTGCTCAAAGTCAGTAGCTAAAACAACTGCAGACGCTTGAATTTTCTCACCAGACCGAAGAGATACAGAGTTTTTAGAAACCTCTACAACCTGTTCTTGGTATCGAATTGATTTTGGTGGCAATCTCCCAGCAATCTGTCTCGGAATCGCTCCTATTCCATCCTCAGGCAAAGCAATGGCCCCCTTGCTGAAAAACCGGAAGGTCTCTTCAAATTTGCGTACAGAAGTATGAAGATCATTCTCCAGAAAAACTCCCCCCATGAAGGGTCTCCAGAAACGCTCAATCATAGAGTTGGAAAAACCTAATTGATCCAAAGCTTGGATAGTTGGGACCTCATGTGGGATTGATTTGGTTGAAATCAAACCGGTCCTCAAAAGACCGACCTTAAGCTTATCCGCAAAAGAACCGATAGGGTTTGCTATGGATGCGATTCCAGCGATTGGGTTCCGGAATGGATCAGCAAGCGTGTGAAAACGTCCCTGGAACCAAACTCTAGAACCGTTGTAGAAATTGCGGAGCTTCAAAGATGGATAATCAAGAGCTTTTTCAGCTTCTGGATATGCGGTGAGCAGTACCTGAAAACCCCGGTCTAACTTGAACCCCTCATAATGGTCAGTGGCAATACGACCACCAGGCGCATCAGACTTCTCAAGAAGAAGAAAAGGACGTCCAGCCTCCTGGAGAGTATTTGCACAGGCCAGGCCAGATATGCCTGCGCCAACAATAACTACTGGGCCTGAAACATTCACTAGGTTAAAAAAGAATGCGGTGTCACAAGGGCAGGTAGGCCTTAGGCGTTTGAACAAATTCACCGCCTGTCCAAGATAATCTCTTCAACTTCGGGACGCTGCCTTTCCAATTGGAGATGTTGGCTGATGATTTAACTTTGGCCTTGTTGCCCGGTTGGATAATTAACTCGGTGATACCAAACCAACTTTTCAAAACCTGTCCATTTTCATCCCTAAAATCGGAAACAGACAGATCGATCGTTTGCTGTCCTGCTTGGGATAAATTTGAGAGAGCAGACCATGTGGTGGCTTTTCGCTTTGTGTAACCCCTCCAAGAATCTACACGGACTTGAATCGAAACGGTGTTGCCCGGACTTGTAGTCTCAACGCTAAGAGAGAGTTTACCATTAAGCGGTGCCTCCCATCTTGGATCTACAAGCTTGCGTGTTGCGAAAAGCCAATGATGACGGTTTTTTTTGTTGAGGGCGTACCAATCCTGCAGACCACGGGAAAAATCATCAATGAGTCTGTAACGCATTTCAGTTGGCTGAACTCCGGCCTTTTTGAGTTGGGCGGGATACATCGAGCGGGCAACGCTTAGCACAAAAGTCGAGGGATCCCCTTCTCGCCTTTCCTCATTCGTTAATTTGTAATAAACATTTGCATAGGCAAATAACGGCTCATCCAAGTCGTAAATCGGGCAATCAGCAGACCAGACTCCATCTTTCTCGTTACCTTTTGCATCTGCATAGAAACGGTTGCGCGGGTCACGACCATATCCGTAGTAGAGGTCAACTCTGTCGATGGGACGGGACCTATCGGGCTTAACCGTGAAAACTGTTATACCAGAAGCTTTATTGAGTGAAAGTTCTGCAGTGGGCGAAGATGGAAACTCCAGGCGCTGCTGAAGATGCGCATCAAACCAAAGGGGGCGTGAGATTTCAGTCGAGGGAGTGAAACGATGATTAAGATGTGGGGCATAGACTGTGCGCTTATTGTTGTGGGATATGAGTGACATCCCTTTTTCAACAAAATCCATAGGGGCATTAAAGTCATTGGTGGAACTGAGGTAGAGAATTGGACAACGTATTCTTGGTAGAAAAACTTGTCCTGCGATTGTTCTTTGGAAGAGGCCCAGATCACCACGAACTCTTCTTGCCGAATCAGGGAGCCCCCAAAGATCAGACTGTAGGAATCCACTTCCACCTACAGAAGGCGAGGCTGTACTTACTCTTTGATCGCTTCCGGCAACCAAGCCAGTGAGACGACCACCCATTGAGTGACCATATACTCCGATTCGTTTGGAATCTACCTCTGGTTGATGTTCCAGAAATGTAAGTCCCCGACGTCCACCTATGGCGAGCAGAAACCAGTTGTTGTTTCGGGGTGAAGGAAAGGGATCTATTGTTTTATCACTTGGGATGATGCTGGAGTAACCCGAGACATTGTTCTGGGTAGGATCAACGGCTCCCCACTCGGTGTTTGGATCTCCGGACTGTGCCATCTCCATTTCACGTCCACCCCAGTTGATGGACAGCGTAGCATACCCTCTTTTGGCGAAACGCTTAACCTCATGCAGAAAGGCACGCTGCCCTCCCCCGTGCAGATGCATGAGAGCTGGCAAATCACGCTCACCTTCAGGAAAACCGTAGAATCCTGCCATTCGGGCAGATTTGCCTTTGAAGGTTCCTATTTGGTAGCAAACATAACGAAGGATCAGCCCATCTTCTTTCCATTGGCGGACAACCTCTACCTCAAGAGGCTCTTTTCGAGGATCATAACCTGCCCAGAGCTGGTCAAAATTCTGAGGAGACTTACTCAGGGTAGGTAGCGAGTCCGCAGACCATGCGTGAACCTGAATGATAGCAAGGACGAGGAAAAGTCTCATGAGAGTATTGGAAGGCTACTTTTTACTAGCGAGAGTAGAAGGTTTGGGCATGGTATTGAGGAAAGGTGCCTGAGTTCGGCGCAGCTCGGCGATTGCCTGCGCACGATAATCCAGCAGAAGGGCTGAATGAGACCTCTTGAGAGCAAGATTCTCCAACTCATCTGGATCTTTCCACATATCGTACAACTCCTCAACCTCACCCTCGATGAGATTCCGAACGTATTTATAGCGGCCCTCAGCCAACATCACATACCAAGGGACGCCAGGACCATGATAAAGTGCAGGATTATCCTTTGCAGGAATATTACCAGTTGCTGAACCATAGAGCTTGCCAGTGTGCACTAACATGGCTGGAGACTTTCGTTGAGCTTTGGGGTTTTCTAGAAGTGGACTGAGGTCCTCGCCATGCATTTCCCAAGGAAGTTCAAGACCTGCTTGCGCGAAGAAGGTTGGTGCAATATCCACTCCGCTTACAGGCTCGCTCACGACTCGCCCAGCAGTCTTTGATGCCATTTTGCTCGGTAAACGGATGATGAGAGGCGCAGCAACTGCGGCGTGGTAGGGACCTACCTTAGATTTGAAGCCATGCTGGCCCCAGGCAAAACCCTGATCCGAGGTAAATACAATCAGCGTGTCTTCATCTTGGCCACTATCCTTGAGCGCCTTGATTACTCGGCCAACACCTTCGTCAATGGCTAAGACACCTTCATGGTATTGCTTGATCCAATCACGTAAAGGCCTGCCTGGAATATCGCGCATACCTACGGGTCCAAGTTCACGGACCTTTCGCTCGACAGGGATACCATTCTTGGGTTCCCAGTGTTCCATCTTCTGTACATATTCAGGCTTGCCCGGACGAGGAGGGTAAACGTCCTTGGGAATAGGGGGTGTGCTGTCCTTATACTCGCCTTTGTGACGGTCCGCGGGAGTGAAGGGTCCATGAACTGCACCATAACAGAGCCAAAGATACCATGGCTTCTTCTTATCAGTGCGGCCTTTGCCATTAATGAACTCTACTGCCCAATCCGTGTAATTGTCAGTGGTGTAGCCTTTGACCATTTGAGGCTTCCCACCGTTAAACTCTGTTAACTGGTTGTAGTAGTAGTTGGGGGAATTATCGACGTATTTGGGTCGATTCCAAACGATTTGATAGTCCCAATCTCTACCATATCCGCCGTCGACCCCAGTATGCCACTTACCAATTTGGGCGGTGATGTAGCCATTTTCACGGAAGACCGACGGCCAGAACGGGCACTTGTCCGCATCGTAGGCGCTACCCGGATACTTGCCCTGCATACGCATAGATTCAATTCCATGTTGATGGTGACCAGTTAGCATCGTTGCCCTAGATGGCATACACCATGAGCCAATGTAAGCTCTAGAAAACCTCACGCCTGAGCTAGCAAGCTTATCAATGTTTGGGGTTTTAACAAAATCAAACGCGTCCTCGTAGCAACTTACCGTACGAGTAGACTGATCATCCGTGTAGATGAAAAGTATGTTCGGTTGGTCTGCTGCCTTGAGAGCAAAACTGAGCAAAGATAATAGTAGAGGAACTTGGTACTGCATCACTCCCTACTCAACGAAGAGGGCAAAGTAATCAACCCCACAATTACAAGGACTCTTTTTTGAACTTGTAATTTCAACCTAAAAATTCATTGTATTTCGCCCGTTTAAACGGATTAACCGTTCAAACAGCCACCCTAAAAAACCCCAATTTACCCCACGCGATTTCGCGGCAATTACTACTGCTCGTGAACAAGGACAGCGATATATTCCAAAACTTCCTCGTTGAAATGGGCGAGCGTCTTCAGGACTTGGAGGATGGTCTTGAAGAACTAGAGCAGTCCTACCAACCAGACTTGATCAATAAACTCTTTCGTGCAGTCCACACGATCAAAGGAGGGGGAGGCTTTTTTGGACTTAGCAGTATAGCAGATCTGACACATGACTTCGAAGATCTCCTGATGAAGGTCCGAGAAGGTGAACTGGATTTCAATCCAGGTATGGTCCCCACTTTTTTTGCGGCTTGTGATGCACTTAGGGATATGCACGAAGCTGATGACCATGGAGATAGTCTAGATGTCAGCGAGCTCTGCAAAAACCTAAAAAAGCTTCAGGAAGGCGAAACTGTAGAGATAATTTCTGAACCAGAATCAGATATAAGTACTGAAACTGAGGAAGAAACTGAACCGCCTGAAGTTGAAAATATAAGCGAAGAGCAAAAACCGGAAGAGGAAACTGCTCCCAAAGAGCCTTCTTCGACAGCAAGCGCTCCGATAACCAAATCTGAAAAAAAAGGTGGCCAGATCAAAAATGAGACCATCCGGGTAAAAGTAGACCTCTTGAATAAACTCATGGAGTTGACTGGTGAAATCGTGCTGGGAAGAAACCAGCTACTTCGCCAGTTCTCTGACATGGGCAATAAGACGACGCTGCTGGCGATGGCCCATATGATTTCTGATCTACAGCAGTTGGTCCTACAGACCCGGATGCAACCCATCGGGAGCACATTCACTAAATTCAACAGAATCGTCAGAGATCTGGCCAAACAACTCGATAAACCAATCCGCCTAAACATCAAAGGCGAAGATACTGAACTGGATAGAAGTATTATTGAGTCACTTTCAGACCCATTGACTCACTTGATACGAAATTGTGCGGACCATGGGCTAGAAGACCAAAGTACCCGACTTGCTAATGGCAAAGAGCGAGAAGGTTCCATATGGCTGGAGGCCAAACATGAAGGAGGACAGGTTGCGATTTCTGTGAGGGATAACGGAAGGGGCATTGATGCAGAGAAAGTGAAGGCAAAAGCAGTTGCCAACCAGGTTATTTCGCAGGCTGAAGCAGACAGCATGGGTGAAAATGAAGCTGCAAAACTGATTTTCCATCCCGGACTTTCGACCGCAGAGCAAGTTACCGGCTTATCAGGAAGAGGTGTTGGCATGGATGTGGTCAAATCTACCTTCGAAAAACTAGGTGGCGCCATTGATCTGGAAACCAAGCTAAACGAAGGCACCAACATTATCATCCATCTGCCAACCACACTTACTATCATGTCCTCTTTGATTGTAAGAATCGAGGGCGATCGTTTTGCAGTACCCCACTCTGAACTCAAGGAGGTCATACGAGTACGCCCAGAGGATGAATTACAGATCGAGGAGATTAGAGGTCAGGAGGTTTATCGGCTCCGCGGTAGCCTGATTCCTATTCTGACGATGGCAGAGATCACTGGGGTGAACAAAGAGCCCGACCTTGATCAGGAGCATCAAAAATCAGATCAGGAATGCATGTTCCTTGTTCTTCATTCCGGAACCAACCAATTCGGCTTAAGAATCGATTCGATCGATCACACAGAAGAAATTGTGGTTAAACCGCTGGCTCAAATGCTGAGCAAATTCTCGTACTATGCTGGTAGTTCTATTTTGGGTGACAGCGATGTTGCCATGGTGTTGAGTGCAAACGGAATCTGCCAAAGCCACAAACTCCACAACCATGAATTAGAGTCTCAGTTGCAAAACCAGTTATCACTGGAGGAAACCCAGTTGATCGACATGCAGGAGAAACAAGACCTATTGGTTTTCCGCTATGCCGCAGATGAACAGTTGGCAATCCCTCTTTCACTGGTTTTCAAAGTCGAGCAAATTGACTTGGACTCCATTCAATCAATCGCTGAAAATCACTTCATTGACATTGAAGGCAGGAACACTCTCTTGCTATTTTTGGACCAGCATCTTAAGCTGAAACCGCTCCCCGAAGACTTAAAGACGTACTACATAATCGTACCTAAGATTGATGACTTTCATGTAGGTATAGTGGCATCCACAATTGAGGAGTCCGTCCATATGAGGCTCAATCTAGACTCTCCTCCAGTCGCAGATATGGCGATTTTGGGAATCACTCGAATCAGGGAGAAAATCACTTACCTGATCGACTTGTTCAGTCTTGCAGAAAAAGTGAGTCCAGAGCGTTTCAAGAGCCACCGCAAGCTCTGCAATCCTGAGAGGGATCGTCTGCTTGTTGTTGAAGACACACCTTTCTTCCGAGATCTGGAAAGGAACTACTTCGAATCAGTTGGGTTTAGAGTAACCTTAGCCAATAATGGTAGCGAAGCGCTAGATCTACTTAGAGATCGGCCGAATCATTTCGACCTAGTTGTCTCTGACATCGTCATGCCGGTTATGGATGGATACGAACTGGTAAAACATATGAAGGCAGATTCATCTTTGCAGCGCATTCCAGTAGTCGCCCTGACATCCTTCTCGGAGGAGGAGCACCGAGAAAAGGCTTTGGCCGCAGGATTTGATGACTACGCGATCAAGACGAATAAAGAGACCATCCTCCATAGTGTGAACTCATTTTTAACCGAGGAATAGATCAAATGTTGTACTCTACATTCTACCTCGGAGAAACCCAGATGGGACTCCCAATACCAAGCATCCTAGAAATTGGAAGAGGGTTTGATTTTCATCCAGTAAGAGGTGCGCCAGAAGTCATCGATGGTCTAATAAATCTACGAGGTAAAGTCGTCACCATTATCAACACAGGCTTGGCCTTCGAAACTCAAAAGGTTTTAGCATCAGATGAGTCCCGAGTTTACATCCTCAAGAACAATGCAGAGCTGAGGGAGGTGGCAGATGCCGATTTCGACATTGAGACGTCTCCGGATAACATAGGTATTCATGTAGACCGGATTGCTGACGTTATCAGCGTTGAAAAAGAAGAACTGCAGCCGGTACCCGCAAATATTAACCACCCCTTTTACAAGCATGTAGTTCGCAGAGGTAACGAGTTTATCATAATTCTAGAGCCTCAAAAAATTCTTAATTTAAACGAAAATCAGGAACTCCTATCATGAGCGACACAAAGGACATAAAATTCAACATATACAATCCGGTGATCACCTACGAACACCGGGCAGCTTTCGACCTGATCGTAAGTCACCTCCAAGAGATCTTCCCGATTTGTAATCAAGGCAAATGTAAGGCACTAGAGGTTAGCGACGATCCTCAGAAGCAAAAGCAGATCAATGACCTGATGGAAAAGGTGGAATTCTTCTCCAACAGCCTCATTACTATCACAAAGGTTTTCTTCGATCAACTCTACCGAGCCAAACAGACTTCCTCGCAATCGATTTCCCAGTCCACCGCGATGATCAAGATCGATATGATCGAGCGCAATCTGCTGGAGCGCACCTGCGACGTGAGATGGTGGGCTTTAGAAAAAGCATTTTGGGAGTGCATCACGCTTGCAGATCAAAATCCGGATCAGTTAACCAAGATAATCAAGCCAACCCGCAAAGCTCCTGCAAAGCAATCTGGGAAAAGTTCAAAAGCAGAATCCGACTTAAAAAATGCAATTGAGCTAGCCTGCACTCGGCTGGAGGACATTCGCAACTCCTACACCCTGTACCGAGATTTAGTAATCGCAACAATCGATGGCACAGTAGTAGCCAACTCCAACGCAGAAAGACGAGACTCAATCCTTGGAACCAACGTATCTGATGAAGAGTGGTTCCAGAAAGCTCTCCAAACCAAGGATGGCACGGAGTATTTTGTTCAGGATATTTCCAAATCCAAGCTCGAGGACTCTGATTCGCTGATCTACTCAACTGCACTTCGCGCCAACGGCGATGAGCAGGGAGAGGTGATTGGTGCCATGGGGGTGCTGTTCGACTTCCAAGGAGAAGGACAGATCATACTTAATGACTACATGCCTCAAGATAGAAGCGGCAGCATACTTGACGGTTGGTTCTCGTTCTTCACTAACGCAGATGGTCGTGTGATTGGTTCTAGCGATGAGCATTTTATTCCCAGCGGTGATTTAGCCGATCTACCTCGTAGACACTGGAGGCTTACGACTCCCGGTGAAGTATTAGTATCGAACGCTATCGTGTGTGGAAACCGCTCCTTGGTAGTTTCCCATAAGAGTGAAGGTTTTGATGAATATAAAGGTCTTGGTTGGACGAGTCATCTTGTTCTTCCGGAGTCAGCAATGTTTGAAAGATCAGAGGAAAACATTGACTACGGCATCTCTCCACAAGAACTGATGAATTCCAAACTTATACCTGACACGAACAAACAGACCTATCAGGAAATTCAGCGTAATAAAGGGGACATCCAACTAATCTCGATCAATGGGATCATTCTAGCTACTGACCTCGGCAAGGCTGGAACTAGCTTCATTCCAATCTTTGACCAGATAACCACTACCGGTAACTCAACAACTGGGAAGATGGAGGAACTGCTATCGGAAATGTCTGCAGACATGCTTCAGCAGAACCTCAAGGCTCTAGAGAACTTCAGCAAGCAAGCCATTGATCTAATTGATCGCAACCTCTTTGAACGAGCAGCAGATGTTCGCTGGTGGTCAACCGACCATGCCTTCTGGGAGGCGCTTCAGAATAACACCGAGGAGAACTTTGAAGAAGCCAGCAAGCGCCTAGGGATTATAAACGCATCCTACACCATGTATCGCGATTTGGTCATTGCAGATTCCAACGGACGTATTGTTGCTAATTCCAAGTCTGAAAACCGAGATAAACTCAAGCGCATGAATGTATCCGAGCAATCTTGGTTCCGGCAAGGTATGCAGATCTCTCGCTCCGTACAATATGGAGTTCAGGATGTTTGTAATTCCGATCTGGAAAATGAGGAAACCTCCCTCATTTACTGCGGTGGAATCCTAGAAAATGGGGAGCGAGAAGGAAAAGTTCTCGGAGTACTTGGTATCTTATTCGACTGGGAGAATCTAGTCTGTCCCATTTTGGAAGGCTGTCTTCCACGCATTAAGAACGAAGTGGTTGAGGGAGGCGCAGCATTCTATATGAACGATGACAAGGAAATCATTGCAACCACAGATGCAGAGAACTTTCCAATCGGTCAAGAGGTCAATATTCCTGCAGAAAATATGAATCTCGAAGCTGGAGAGTCCGCTTCAGGTATTTTCACAGATAAGGGCCGCAAGTTCATCATTGGTTCTTCGAAGACACAGGGGTATCGTGAATACAAAGGCCTTGGATGGACCGCTCACGTAGTAAGACCTATCGATTAGTCATTTCACTGACCCTTCTACCAAACTATTCATCTAATTCTGATGAACAAAAAGGTGTTCATTGCCTCCAGCATCGAAGCTGTATCCGCAGAGCTTGCTACCATTTGCGAAAGGAACGGGGCGAACACGACTAGACTACAAGATATCTATTCCATTACGGAAGAGATGCTGAAGGCCAAGCCAGATGCTTTGTTCATTGAATTTAGCCTACTACAAGGAGAGCACAAACAACTTCTAAGCGAACTTCGGGATCAAGATGAATTGTCTGACTTGTTCATTGTCGTTTACGCACCCGAGGGAGTTAATCAAGGTCTCAAGGCAGCAGAAGGTGCAAACACTTTTGTTAGGTTGCCGCTAAACGATACCAAAACTGCAGAGTTGTTTAAACGCGCTTTCAATCTTCCTAGGCAGGCGTTACTCATTCTACGGAAACCCAAGTCGCAATTAGCCCTTGCTCTTGAAACAATGGGATACGCCGTGAAGACCCTGAAGGATGCAGAAGAGGCATTATCCAATCAATGGACGGAAATTCCCGACTTCATCATTGCTGAATATCATCTTCCTGGAATCAATGGTGCTGACTTTGCAGAAAAAGCTAGAGAAGAAGGTCCACTTGCAAAGGTTCCTGTTCTGCTCGCATACGAC
The DNA here is from genome assembly GCA_913048125.1 of uncultured Opitutia bacterium. Lineage (GTDB taxonomy): Bacteria > Verrucomicrobiota > Verrucomicrobiia > Opitutales > JABJCN01 > JABJCN01. The sequence continues at coordinate 14,369 of CAJWWL010000051.1, forward strand.
GGACGGGAAGCCAAAGTTGTCGAGGACATCATCGAGCACGAGGTTGGCGATGTTCTTCTCTCACCCTACGCTTCAGCTCAGAATTTAAAGAAAATTCAAGACCGGTTCCCTCTTCCCCCCAAAGGTCGTCGACTGCGTGCGCTTGTGGTAGATGACAGCCCCACAATCAGTGCGCTCATCGCAAGCATGTTCCAAGAACTAGACTACGAGGTTGAGATTGCGGAAAATGGGTTCGAAGGATACAAAGCCGTACACAGGTTCAAGCCAGACATTATCACATCAGATTACGACATGCCGGTCCTAAATGGATGGGAATTTTGTACTGAAGTCAGAGATAATGAGAAGACCAAGGACATTCCCATTATCATGATCACAACCCGGGCGACTGAGTTGGATAAGAAAAAGGGGCAAATCCTTGGAGTCTCAGCCTACCTCACCAAACCGTTCGAACAGGAAAAGCTCAAAGCAGTCGTTGAAGAAGCAATTGCTAACGCAAAAGCAAAAAAGGAACAGGAAACGATCGCCAAGTTTGTTGCCGCGGACACGTTGGAAGCGGTTGAATCAATGGTCAATGGAACCAACCCAGCCAAGGGAGAAGATAAATTTATCACTCTCCTCTTTACAGATATTTGTGCATTCTCCAGCAAATGTGAGCGGTACTCTGCACGAAAAATCATCCGTTTGCTGAACACCTACTTTGACCTAATGGTAGGCATATTGTTCGATTACGACGCTATCGTAGACAAGTTCATCGGAGACGCCATTGTAGCAAGATTTGATTCGGGCGATCGTAAGGTGGATGCTCGTAATGCCGTCTTTGCAGCATGGCATATGAATGAAAAACTCAAAGAGTTCAATCTAGACTCTTTCGAGGAGGTGCAGAGCCGAATTGGTATAAACAGCGGTAACGTAATACTAGGTAACCTAGGTTGTGAACGCCACCGCCTAGAGTATGCCATGATTGGAGATAATGTAAACATTGGCCAGCGACTTGAAAGCAGCGCGCCTAAGCAAGGTTGTATGCTATCTGCAGAGACCTACGAACTGGTCAAAGACCATGTGGATGTCGGTGATTTGCAGGAGATCGAGGTCAAGGGAAAGGCAGAAAAAGTAAGAGCTTATGTCTTGGAAGGTATTCACGAAGACTGAATACCAACTCCCCTATTGAAGTCTTTCCAGTTACTTTTTGGACTTCTTCTTTCTCCCCCCACCCTGACGCTCACCAGCTCTCAACTCAGTCTTCACACCCTCGTCTCCTTGTTCCTTCATCCAGGAATCTAGTTTGGAGCGAAGACGTTTTACGTGAGTCTTGTATTCTTTTTTACCAGCAAGGTTTTTCATCTCTAGGGGATCAGTCTCTAGATCGTAAAGCTCCACAGCAGGACGATGCTGATAGGCTCTTACGAGCTCTTTCGCAGTAGTATCACCTGCATCGGCTTTGGCGACCATAGATATAAATTCTTTTGACTTGGTGCAGGCGTTGGTAAATTTGCTTTCATGATTGAGGTTGAGGATGAGCTTGTAGCGGATATCCCGAACCGAGCGAATCGCATAAGCGGGCGTCCCATTAATAATGCCTTTAGTTGTCATTATGCCGTAGACATGACTCTTGTGCTTGTTGGCCTTGCCCGTGAGAACAGGAAGAAAACTACGACCATCCAAAGGTACAATCGGCTCCCCCCCTGCAATATCGATGAACGTAGGCGTCACATCCACATATTCAACCATAGCATCGGTCTCACTTCCCGCTTTTACCTTCCCTGGCCACCTCACGATCATAGCAGATTGTAATCCACTTTCGTAGCAAGTCCACTTGGCAAATGGAAAACCATTACCCTGCTCACTGACAACCATAACCATAGTATTCTCGCTTAGACCATGCTTATCAAGGAGACCCAGAATTTCCCCCACCTGCCCATCGTAATAACTAATTTCTGCCAGATACCTAGAAAAGGTCTCTCGCATGACCGGTGTATCCACGATGTAAGGAGGCAG